>DASRSQ010000297.1:0-5417 GCA_035656475.1 Gemmataceae bacterium
GGCGCGGAAATGGCGAGAGATCTCGTTTTTCGCCAGGCCTGCAAGGAATGTGCTCAGCCGACATCCGCGCTCGCCGTCAAAGCGTCCAAGCAGCTGCCCATTCCGGTCAATGACCGCGAACCACACCTTCGCGCCGATTTCATCGACGAGGTCCTGATGGATTGCATTGACACCCAACAAGATCCGGATCGAGAGTAGTAGCGACGAATGGCATTGGTCGTACAACCGTGTCCACGCGCTGCGGTTACCAGCCAAGCAACAATCAACGAGCGCGCGATCGGCACGTGCCAGCGCCGTGGCTGCTTTCGAAGCGGAAATGCCGCGACTCCCGCGCGGGTTCGGAGGAATACCTTCACCGCTTGGTCGCTTTAGCGCTGTTTTCCTGGCACCATTTGCCCCGTCATGCACGATCAATGATGTTTGCGTGAGTCCGTTGGATTCGACCTGTTCCTGGGCTTTTCTTACCGCCGAAGTTACGCTCGTGATCACCTTATGCCCGTTCCGGTCTATTCGAGAAGCAGCGGCCTGCTCGCCGCTTTGGCGAATGACGACTTTACGCAATGTGGCGTCTTTCGCGGCGGGCTGCGGTGCCAAAGCGTCGAATTGCTTCGCAGCACCTTGGCCGTATCGCTTCACGACCGTTCGACGCTTTCGCGCCGCAGCGGTTGCAGGCGCATCCGACCAGCGCCTGGTCCCCACACTCACTCTGCGGCCCCTGGAGTTCTTAGCTTTTTTCGTGCTCACTGCGGACTTCTAAGTCGCGGAGCCAATGGACGATGCTCGCAGGCATCACATGCCAATCGTGGTCGTGAGGACACACCAGATTACACGTGCCTGGTAATAATTGATCGGCCTGTCAGTAGAGGCAGTGCCAGCCATGAGATACGCGCGACAAGCGTCGGGCAACTCGACGACGGATTTCGATCGAGCATCCAAAACATGCCGCGGATGCCTTGCGTGCGGAATTGCCGCCTGGGTCTCTTTTGGTCTGCACTCCGTGCACATAGGTCGACGTGCGACCTTCGGCAACTAGGGCTTGCGCCTCGCCTGAAAACTGGCCCGCTGCATGCTGACCTAACTCACCACACCGTTGTGGTGCCCTGACACAGCACAAGGCGGTTCGAGGCGACACCGGGAAGACCTCACCAACCATTCGCGATGGTGGCGAGGAGCCCGAGAACTCGTTTTCTAGAGTTCACGCTCCACGGTTTCGACTTTTAACAGAGCATTTTCTTTTGTCAATCAATTTCCTGACACCCGTCTGTTCAGATTTTGTGAATCTTCGTGCCAAAGAGAAAAAGGCAATTTTTTTGCCCTGACGCATTGATGCTTGCATCAACCGGCGAGTCTGCGACTTACGGAGATGCGCTCACGACGTGTGAGCACCGCGGGACGGGTATGGGGTAAATCTCGTGTCCGGTTCTGCGCGAAAAAATCGCTTGGTATTCAAAGGCCTTCGCCGTCTGCATTCCATCAATCAGCGCATTAGGATTCGCTACTTATGCCCTTCGTTCTCAGTAATACCACGATTTACCCCAGCGATCTTCTTGATGACTTTGATGTCCTCGACCGAGAACGTCACTGGTGGGTTGCATACACGAAAGTCCGCCAGGAAAAGCGACTGGCCGAAGACCTGATATGCCGCGACGTGCCGTTCTATTTGCCGTTAATCGAGCGAAGCCGCATATACCGCGGCCGGCGGCTGAGGTCGCAGGAGCCCATCTTCGGCAGCTACGTTTTTCTCTTTGCCGATCAACGTGAACGAGCGCGGGCATTAACGACGAACCGGATTGCCCACCTCCTGCCGGTGGCAGATGGCCGTCGGCTGTACGACGACCTGGTGCAAGTCAAGCGTCTTATTGCGGCCAATGTCCCACTGACTGTCGAGGCTCGATTGCAGCCTGGCATGCGTGTTCGGGTGCGCCATGGTTGCTTCGCCGGGATCGAAGGGATCGTCGAATCGCGCTGCCGTCAAACCAGGCTGATCGTCGCCATTGATTTTTTGCAGAGAGGCATATCCGTCGAGCTTGACGATATCACGCTCGAACCGATCGGTTCAGTCGAGCGTTGCCTATAACGACAGACGATTGGCAAGCGCGCGAAAAACAGCCGTTCATGCTGTTCTCGGCTGCGCTCACTCGTGTCACCAGTGAGCTGCGACGCCTGCGCCAGCAAACCAAGATGATGCCACCGGAACCAACCGTGCCCCACATGACGAAGGTCGAGGCCTCGGGGACGCCTCCATCGGTAAGAGCGTCATCGGACAGGGGGATCACCACATAAGCGCTTACGTCGACGGAAGGGGTGAGGTTGCCTGGCGCCAGGACTGTGTTGCTGACGCTGCCAAGGCCAGAGTTTCGAAAGGCCGCCAAGACATCGGTGGGACTGGCAGGATTACCGTCGGACCAGAATCCCAGGGGGCCTGATTGTGAACCCACCGCTGCGGGAACGTCGGGAACCTGGTTGGCCTGGCTTTGAGTAGATAGTTGCTTTGCCCCTGTGAATACTGGTGCCAAGAACTGAGTATTCTCGCCGGATCCAACGACCAGTTGTGGCGAACCGGCAGAGGCGGCTGCGGTAACGCCGCCCCCCACGTCAATCAGTGCCGACGTCTGAATGCCGCCAAGGCCTGTGGCAACTGCGCTGTCGAATGTGCTCAGGTCTTGCAGGCTTGGCAGTGGCTGAGGATCAGGTCCGTTCGATAGGTCGCCGACCGCTTCGCTCACATTATTCTGACCGTCGTAGGTGACCAGTTGGTCAGGTCTAACCACGATTCCAGCCCAGGCCCACGGCCCTATGGCTGAAGTGAATACCGCGACGAGCGCCAACAAACCACGCGTCCATTTACTGGTGCCAGGCAAGAGTCCGTACCTCGGTGTCGGGGTGAAGGGTGTCTCCTTTCAGGCTGCATTCGGCCCTCGGCAACCAAGCGGCGACTCCACCTCCTATACGTGCTGCGCTTCTATGGAGTAAATCCTGACAAGGCGCGCCGCGGAGCGGCAGCGAGTGACCTTAGGCCCGCAAGGGGACAAAGATCCCGACAGCCCGCACGAAAAAACGTTCGTAACACGTTGCCGCCTGGACGCCCTCTCAAAGTTTTATCCGCGATAGATTCAGTTGTCCGCGCTGCAAATCCTGCGTCCGCAGAGCCTTAGACCTCTCGTCACAAGCGGCCCCGTTCGGGTGGCCATCGTTCCGCCTCCAGCCGGCTGAAAAAGGCTATCTGTTGGATAGCGGGTAAGCCGCACGGCATCGAAATGCACAGCTGGGCGCTGTGTATGCCGGGGCGGCCCGTCGCCGCCAACTCGGAGGCTGCGACCTCCCAGCATATGCACCGCCTCCGCTTAAGGAATTGCCCGTTGTTTTCCGACTGGCTAAGGAAACTCACGAGCAGAGGTCGCACACGACGCAGCGACCGCGGACGCCGTCGAACGACGCGCCGCCATTTGATCTGCATCGAGCAGTTAGAAGTGCGCCTGGCGTTATCCTATACGCCGTCGCAGATCGCGCATGGCTATGGTTATGACGATATTTATTTCCCGACATCGGGAGGCGGCCTGGTCAAGGGGGACGGCAGCGGGCAGACGATCGCCATCGTGGTCGCTTACCAGCAGCCGTACCTGGTAGCAGATTTGCACGCCTTCGATCAGTTGTACGGCCTGCCGGATCCGCAGTTGACGATCGTCAACGGCACCGGCTCGACCGATCCGGCATCGCTGCCGGCATTAGCCACGGGGAACTGGGGGATCGAGGCTTCGCTGGATGTCGAATGGGCGCACGCCCTGGCCCCCGGCGCGAATATCCTGGTGGTCGAGGCAGGGTCCGCAACGACTTTCCAACTCTATCAGGCCGTGCAAACGGCCCGCAACGCCGGGACGGGCAGCCTCGCCAATTTGCCGAACGTCTCGGTGGTGTCGATGAGTTGGGGAGGAGTCGACACGCCGGGAGATACTCTGTCCACGATCTTCTCGACCCCGACCGGCAAGACGGGAGTCGCCTTCGTCGCGGCCACCGGCGACACCGGAGGCGCGGGCGAATATCCCGCCGCCGACCCTTATGTGCTGGGAGTAGGGGGCACCAGCCTGACGCTCGATGCGAGTGGGAATTACGTGAGTGAGTCGGCCTGGGCCGGCAGCAACGGCGGCTTCGGCCCGAATCCGGCTCCCAGCTACCAGCAAGGCATCCAACCGTCGGGCAGCACCAATAGCGGCAATGTCCGCATGACTCCGGACGTTTCCTTTGATGCGGACCTGGGGACGGGAGTTTACATCTACGATTCGTACGATGCGCCTAGCGCTCCCTTGTTCGTCGAAGGGGGAACGAGTGCGGGCACTCCTTGCTGGGCGGCCCTGGTCGCCATCGCCGACCAAGGACGCGCGCTAGCGGGCGCCGGTCCCTTGGCGGGGAACAACTTGTTGGCCGATCTGTACGCCATCTACGGCAACGGCAATTATCAGTACGCCTTCCACGACGTCACGTCGGGCAGCAACTCCAGCTACTCGGCCGGTCCCGGCTACGACCTGGTGACGGGCTTGGGAAGCCCGCGGGCCGAAGTGGTTGCTGCGCTTCTGGCCGGCTTCAGCCTGACGCCGACGCCCGCGGGTCCCAGCGGCAGCACGACCTCCACCACACCGACGTTCCAATGGTCGAGCATCCCGGGCGCCACCGGATATAGCCTGACGCTGGTCGATACCACGAACGGGCAGACCATCCTCAGCAACTTGTCGCTGGCAGGCACCACTTACACTCCCACCACCCCGCTGACCAACGGACACAACTACCAATGGCAAGTCCAGGCTTTCGACAACAACGGATACCTCGGGCCGAACACCAACACGCAATCGTTTAGCGTTGCTATAGGCGGATCGATCAATCATGCTCCCACAGGCACCAGCAATACAATCACCACGCTGGAGGACACCGCCTATACGTTCGGTGTCGCCGATTTTGGTTTTAGCGATCCGAACGACACGCCGGCCAACAGCCTGCTGGCCGTGAAGATCACCACACTGCCGCTCGCCGGCACACTCACGGACAACGGCGTGGCGGTCACTGTGGGTCAATTCATCGCGGTCGCCGACATCACGGCCGGCAAGCTGAAGTTCACCCCGGCCGCCAATGCCAACGGTATTGGCTACGCCAGCTTCACCTTCCAGGTGCAAGACAATGGCGGCACGGCCAACGGCGGCGCCGACACCGATCCTTCGCCCAAGACCATCACCGTCAACGTCACGGCGGTGAACGATGCTCCCACGGGAACCAGCAACACGGTCACCACGCTGGAAGGCACGGCCTACACCTTCGGTGTCGCCGATTTTGGTTTTAGCGATCCGAACGACACGCCGGCCAACAGCCTGCTGGCCGTGAAGATCACCACACTGCCGCTCGCCGGCACACTCACGGACAACGGCGTGGCG
>DASRSQ010000298.1:0-3019 GCA_035656475.1 Gemmataceae bacterium
TCCGCGATGTCCTCGGGGCGCAGAATCTTGGCCCGATGCTCCTCGCTGATCGGCTGCGGCCGATGTACCAGGATCGGCGTATCGACCTCGCCCGGATAGATGTTGCACACGCGGATACCGGCGTCCTTCTCCTCCGCGGCCAAGCCCATGCCGAGCGCCGCCTGTCCGAATTTGGACGCAGCATACGCAATGCCGCCCAGCGGGCTGGCGCGTTTGCCGGCAATGGAGACGATGTTGATGATGCAGCCATCTTTCTTGGCGAGCATCCCGGGGAAGACGGCGTGAATGCAGTAGAACGCGCCATCGAGGTTGGTGCGGATGAGCCGATCCCATGCTTCAACGGTCAACTCGCGAAAGGTGCGTTCCTTGAGGTTCGTGCCCGCGTTGTTGACGAGAATGTCGATCGGTCCGCCGAAGTGGTCGCTGACGCGCTTGACCATTGCGGCCACCTGCTTCGGGTCGGAGACGTCGCACTTGATGGGGAGTCCGCCGTCTCCCATTGGTTTCGCGATCTCGTCGAGCTTCTTCTGATCGCGGCCCGCGATGGCGACCTTGGCCCCTTCTTCGAACAGCGCCCTCGCCGACGCGGCTCCGATGCCCGACCCGCCGCCAGTGACGAGGGCGATCTTTCCCGTGAGTTTAGCCATGGATATTCCCTGTGATACAATGAACTCGCTCTTGCGTGACCGTGTCAGTTTAGGGACGATAGCAGCACAGCCAATACGCCGAGGACTCAAGGCATGAAATCGACTTCCATCAATGAGGAATTGCGCGAGTTTCACCGCTTCGTGGGCGAGAAGCTCAAGAACGGCGGCGCACGCTTGACGCCGGAAGACGTGGTCGAAGAATGGCGCGATCAGCACCCTGAGGTTGAATTCGAAGACGATTCGGAGGCCATTCAGGAAGCGATTGACGACATGGAAAATGGCGACAAAGGACGTCCTTTTGACGAAGTGATGGAAGAACTTCGAACAAAGTACGGATTGCCAAAGCAATGAAAGCGTATGAAGTTCTCGTCTTGGCGCGAGCCGCGCGTGACGTGGATTCGATTTTTGCCTGGCTCACCAAGCGATCACCGGTGGGTGCCGTGAGATGGGCTGATGCTTTCAAACAAGTGAAATTGCGGTTGGCGGAAGATCCGTTGCGATTCTCGCTGATTCCAGAGAAACTCCGGTTTTTCCATGATGTCCGAGACATACTTTTCAAGACACGCAAAGGAAAGCTGTATCGCGCCGTATTTGCAATCGTCGGACATGAGGTTCGAATACTGCGCGTTCGGCGTCCTGGTCAACGCCCGATTCGCAGCCGCGATCTGAGAACCTGAGCTTTTGGTCGATTACATTTTCAAGGAGTATCTACATGAACATCGATCTCCGTCGTCGCACCGATGACGTGGCGGCCCGTCTCACTCAGCTCCGGGACTCTCTTTGACCTCGCTAACAAGCGAGAGCAACGCGACAAGCTCACCGCACAGATGGGCGGCGCGGGCTTCTGGGACAACCAGGAAAAAGCCCAGCAGATCATCGCACAGCTCAAGCCGCTCAATGGGCTCATCCAGCCGTTCGACGCGCTGACCAGCCAGGCCGGCGATCTGGAGGCCCTGTGCGAGCTCTGCGCCGAGGACGAGAGCCTCGAAAGCGATCTGGAAAAAGAGCTGGCCGTCGTCGAGAAGAAACTCGGCGAATTCGATCTGCGCGCGATGTTCACCGGCCCGCAAGATCCGTCGGACGCCTTCGTCAAGATCAGCGCTGGCACCGGTGGCACCGAAGCGTGCGACTGGGCCCAGATCCTGTTGCGTATGTACACGCGCTGGGCCGAACGGCATGGCTACGAGCTCGAGATGATCGACGAACTCAAGAACGACGAGGCCGGCATCCGCAGCGCCACCATCGCCATTCGCGGTGACTACGCCTACGGCTACCTGCAAAGCGAAACCGGCGTCCATCGCCTGGTTCGCATCAGCCCGTTCGACGCCAACAAACGTCGGCATACGTCGTTTGCCGCCGTCGATGTGGCGCCCGACATTGAGGGCACGATCAACATCGAGATCAAGCCGGACGATCTCAAGCGCGACACGTTCCGCTCCGGCGGCCCCGGCGGCCAGCATCAGAACAAGACCGAGTCCGGCGTCCGCTACACGCACCTCCCGACTGGCGTCGCTGCGGAAAGCCGCACCGAGCGAAGCCAGCACAAGAATGATGCCAATGCTCTCGCGCTGCTCAAGGCGAAGCTGTATCGCATCGAGGAGTTGAAGAAGAAAGCCGAGACCGAGAAGCAGTACGACGAGAAGGGCGAAGTGAGCTGGGGCAGCCAGATTCGCAACTACGTCATGCAACCCTACACGCTGGTCAAGGATGTGCGCACTGACACGCAGACCGCCCAGGTCAACAACGTCCTCGACGGCGAGATTGACGACTTCATCCAGGCATTCCTGCGCAACAAGGCAGCGAAGGAGCACAAGAAATAGCAGACCGAAACGCCCAGAGGCGAACCATGGGGATGGAGCTGGTGCATGCTTGAACCGCGATACATTATCGATGGACCGTGGAAGCACCTCGAGATTTGCGAGCACAATTGGTTTGCGCGTCCTGGAATCTGGGCCATCGATTGCCTTCCAGAATCGAAGCACGAGCGAAAGCTCTGGTTGTACGAAGCGGCGATAATGCGTTTCTGCCTGTCCTGGCTGAGTTGCCCATGCTCGGAGCAAATCCGATCTTTGTTCGACGCAAAGCATGAGGCTTTGCCGGACCGGTCTGAGGTTATCGTTGATCGGCAAACATGCAGGTCGGAGTGTTCGGAAATTCGCAACGACGGGCCGACGTGTCCTGCGTTTCAACTTGTTCAGCTCTGGTGGCAGTACCAACAGGGGTATTTGACGACGCTCGAAGCGACGAACCGGATGTGGGATTTTCCCTATGGTTGCTACGACTTGCTGCGCAAGCAAGACGAGGCAAAAGCAAAGCGATTTCATCGTGAACGAGACGCATTCGAAATGGCCGCGACATTTGATTTGCTCGGA
>DASRSQ010000299.1:0-3245 GCA_035656475.1 Gemmataceae bacterium
GACGTCGTTCGAAAGGCCGGTTCGAAAGCCTAGCAGCAGTCCTATCGCCGCAACTTGGTGGACGGTTCCTTTGGTCCACCTGACTAACACGAACTGTTCATAAGTAGTGGGGCCGTAGCTCTTCATTTCAACATCTTGTAATTCCCAGTCGCCAACTGATGGCTTGGCCATGCGAAGCCAGTCGGTCAGAATCGAGAGAAGCGAAACTGCAATCCCGCTCATGTTCGTTTCCGTAGATTCGGAAACCGTCTTGAGTATTGCCGCCCATCTCTCCTCAAAAAGGGCATCCGTCACGGGCGGCGGATCAGGGGGCGGCGGCGGGGAGGGGCCTGGTGAGACCGATGGCGGTTGAAGACAGGCCAGGAAATCGGCACGTAATCCAAGTAGCCCTTGGCGCAAGGACCTCAGCTGCGGCGGGAACTGCCGGATCACCATTTCGTCTGTTAATGGAAAAAAGGTGTCAATTGCGCTATCGAGCTCATCGGCAGACTTTAGCATTTCTTGAATGGGGGCGAGCCGAGTTTTGACCATCTCGCGAATCATAGCGGGTGCTATTTTCTCTAGGTCGATCGTGGCAACGGTCCCGTAACCCGAGACGTCTGTAACCCCTTCGTTGATGCGGTGCTCCGCATAATCTGACCGAGCCGACCTGTTGAAACTCCAGTATCCACCCTCGACGAACAAAATGAATCCGACTCCAGGGAAGTTATCCCGAAAGTCGGCAATGCCGCCGAAGAAATTTTGGGAACGCGGCAAATCAGGTGGATCGCCAAGCATACGTGGCGTTTCAATGGCGTCAAACGTAACTATCGTTGCCATGTTCTGACCGAGCAAGAGGCTGAGCAACGATCGGAGCATCGTGTCAATTGCAAGGTCTGGCGCCGAGACACCTCGGTATTCCTTGAGATAGCCATCGAATAGATAGTCGAAGAGCTTTTGTTTTGCGTCTTTCCGTCGATCTGAAAATCGGGCAAAGGCAAAACGCACTAATCTCTTGTAAAGCCCAGCACGGATGACGCCCTGAAGATCGACACGGCTTTCGGAATCGCGAATGTGATTTTCAGCGAGCTTCATAATACTTGTCAATACGCTCGCTTGCGATTCCGCCAACGCCGGAAGACCCCAGGTTCCTTCATTCGGGCGTATGGTTTGCAACAATTCCTTGCGAATGGCAACTTCGTGTGCCGTCCAGATCCCCCAGTGCGTCCGCCAATCTTGAAGATGGCGACGAAACCAGTCCCGCCCAGAATGCCATTGCGAGTATTCATTAAGCCATTCGGGGTCGGTGAAGCTCGCAAGTTTTTGGAAGACGACTTCTGCGGCCAAGCGGATAGCAACAAGGTCGAGCGGACTTTCTTCGTGCTTCTGCGCGCGACGATCAAGCTCCGAAACAATCTCCTGGAGTAGAAACTGCGGAAAAGACCGGTCCGCCCGGTAATGGGTGGGGCGCAGAATTAAGTCGCCGGGTCGGTGTTGCCGAAGCCGGTGAAGTAATGTTGTTTTCCCCGATCCTCGGTCACCGCGAACGACGACGATGCCGCTTTTGGGAGCGCTTGCCTGCCGAAACCTGTCGCACACGGCGATGAGTTTTGCCAACTCCGCGGAATAGATATCTGGATTGAACCCCAGAATCTCGTCCGGGGATTCCTCTGAACCCGTCACCAGGTCTTTGAAAGGGTCACACTCGGGATTCTGACGTATCCGCGCAAGGAGTCGGTCCCGAGAGGTTTCAGCCAATGCGGACATAGTACCGAATCTCCTTGTCCAAGATCAGGGAGAATTGTTCTTCCTTGAGCATGTACAAGGGTTGCGTCCAAGCATCGAGCCGAATTCGACCTTGTTTTGACAGCGTGCGAAGGCCTTCATGAAACTCGCTCAGCGTGACACCCTTCGGGGCCGCGACTGCCCTGAAAAAGTCCGGTAAGGAGCAACTCTCTGAGGGCCGGCGTGCGTTGAACTCCCGAAGAAACTCGATGGCACTCTCATGCCAGTCGGTATTCGAATGTGAATTGAAATTCAGGGCAAGCGGCGGATCGAGCTTCGCTGAAACCGCCGCGACAATGTCAGCTCCCAACACCTTTGCCTTGATCAGTTTCCCGTAGACGGCCTGCAACTGCTTAAGACCGCTCTTTGTAACATATTTCTTCGGATCGGCTGGAGTGGCGCTATAGCAAGGAGACCGGCCTTTGGGATGCTCAAAGAGCTGCCCTGTATCCACGAGAGCAAGAGCGGCTTTACGTGCGAGGTCCTTTCTCAGCTTGTCGTTTTTTCCGATGGCTGGTTTGCGCGCGAACAACTTCGCAAGGTCCGCGATGGAGCATTGTTTGCCTTGGTTTGCTTCCTCAAGAATGCGTTGCATTGCCGAAGTCAATTCATCGGGATCCGAATTGCTGACGCTGGATTCCATGTGTCCTCCACCTGAGCCGAGAAGCACACTGGCAGGCATGATCAAATGCGCGACCTAGTCTGACCATTGTATTGGCAGAAGCGACGCGTGGAGATGACGCATGGTTCCAGATTTGGTTCAATCTGTGCAAGGTGATGGCCAGCCGTTCGTGACGGATGCCAGTGTCCTGACCGACCGAAACCGAATGCGGAATCAATTGTTTCACCGTTGACTAACCACCCAGCCAGGGTGAGTCTACCTCACACCGAACAACTCCCCGACCCCCCCGTCGTCATCCACCGCCACGTGTAGATAGACGCTGGTGACTGCCAGGTTCGTGTGCCCCGCCGCCAGCCTCACCTCCGCCAGCGTCCGCCCGCCTGCGAGCGCGTGGCTGACGAACGTGTGCCGCCCGTGGTGGATCGTCAGCGTCCGTAGCCGCCCGAGGCCGAGCACCTTGCACGCCGACAGGAAGCGTCGCCGGACCGCCGCCCGCTGCAGCGGCTCGCCGGCGCGGTGCGCCTGCACCGAGCACACGAACGGATCGGCGTCCCCGGCGCCCTGTTCGCGTCGTTCGGCCAGCCAGGCTCCCAGGTCGGCGAGCGTGCCGGCGTCCCACCAGAGCGGCACCTTGCGGGCGCGCTTGCCCTTCGTCGTCGCCGCCCGCAGCGCGAGGTGGGGGCGCGCGCCGTCGACGACGACGTCGCCGAGTTGCAGCTGCGCGATCTCAGAGACGCGCAGGCCACAGCAGCAAGCCAGGCGGAAGATCGCGAGGTTGCGCCGCGTGTTGGCCGAGCGCGGCGCATGCGCCCGCAGGTCGGCGAGGACGGCGGCGAGCTCGCCGCGCGTGAGGATGGAG
>DASRSQ010000300.1:0-8089 GCA_035656475.1 Gemmataceae bacterium
TCGTGCGCGGCAAGGGACATGTCTTCGGCCTGCGTGCCAAGGACGGCGGCGTCCTCGTGCGCGCCGGGCACACCGAGGGAAGCATCGATCTCGCGCGTCTCGCCGGCTTCAAGGAAGCCGCCGTCATTTGCGAGATCGTCCATCCCGATGGCACCATGGCGCGGTTGCCGTTCTTGCGTGAGTTCTGCACCGAGCACAATATCAAGATGTGTTCGATCGAGGATCTGATCAAATTTCGCCGACATCGCGAACGCCTGATTCACCGCGAACTCGTCGTCAAGCTGCCGACGAAGTTCGGCGACTTCGACCTGATCCCGTACACCAGCGTCGTCGATCCGGAGCCGCACCTTGCCCTGTGCATGGGGGGCATCGGCGTCGAGGTCAACGGCGTCATCCCCGAGCAGACCGAACCGGTCATCGTCCGCATCCACAGCCAGTGCCTGACTGGCGACATCCTCGGCAGCATGCTCTGCGATTGCGGCCCTCAACTCCATCAAGCGATGGCCCAGGTTGCCCAGGCCGGCAAAGGCGTCGTCCTGTACATGCGCCAGGAAGGCCGCGGCATCGGCCTACTGCCCAAGCTCAAGGCGTACAAGCTGCAACAGGAAGAAAAACTCGACACCGTCGAGGCCAATCAACGCCTCGGCTTCGCCCCCGACCTTCGCCAGTACGGCATCGGCGCCCAGATCCTCTACGACCTCGGCGTGCGCGACATTCGCCTGCTCACCAACAACCCGCGCAAGGTCGTCGGCCTCGACGGCTACGGCCTGCGCATCGTCGAGAGCTTGCCGATCAAGGTCGAGGCCAATCCGCACAATGTGCGTTATCTGAAGACGAAGAAGGACAAGCTCGGGCACCTGCTGGATGAGGTGGAGTGACACCATGTGCGGACGATTCGTGCGTTCGAAGGAGCCCGAGGCCTACGGGCAGATGTTCGGCCTCAGCGAAGTGCCGGTGTTGGAGGCGAACTATAACACCGCGCCGACGCAGCCGGTCATCGTGGTGCGGATGGTGGATCATCACAAGGCGTGCGCGGTGATGCGATGGGGACTGATCCCGTTCTGGGCCAAGGACAAGAAGTCGAGCTTCATCAACGCCCGCGACGACTCGGTCATCGAGAAACCCGCCTTCAAGGCCGCCGTCAAACGGCGTCGCTGCCTGGTGCTTGCCGACGGCTACTACGAATGGCTGACAGAGGGAAAGGCGAAGACGCCGTTCTACTTCCACATGAAAGACGATAAGCCGCTGGCGTTCGCCGGCATCTGGGATACATGGAAAGGCGAAGAGACGCCGATCGAATCGTGCGCAATCATCACGACGAGCGCCAACGACCTGTCGCGCCCGATCCACGATCGCATGCCCGCGGTGCTGCGCGGCGCCGACGCGGAGGCGTGGCTCGATCCTGACATCGAGGATCCCGCCGCCCTGACGCAGCTCTTGCGTCCGTATCCGCCCGCCGAAATGGTGTGCGATCGTGTGGGACCGTATGTGAACAGCGTCAAGAATCACGGCCCGCAGTGCGTCGAAATCGTCAAAGAACTGTTTTGATGGCCAGATTAGAACCCCGCCAATGTGCCAAACGGCGTGTTGGGTTAGACGTGAAGAACGGTGGTAAGTGGAGTCGAAGGGGATCGAACCCTCAACCTCCGCATTGCGAACGCGGCGCTCTCCCAATTGAGCTACGACCCCTTGCGGGATTTTAGAATTGTACGGCATCCCCACAACACGTCAACGGCAGCTCCATCTCGCAAAGTGGGCATATCCCAAGGCGGCACACCAGGCGCGTCCATGGGCGACTGGCTGATACCGCTGACGTCGCAGCGGTTGGCATCGCCGACGTGGCGCTGTTCGAATCGGCGGAAACCGAGCTGGCGAATAGGTCACTGCCGATTCTGTGACACATTGTCCATGGCCCGGGTTGATCCCGGGTTTTCCAGGCGGGCGAGCATTTCGCGAGCGTCCTCGAGTTGAGCGTTTCCGCGCAGGGCGAGGCGGAGATGCTGCTTGGCGAGTTCGACCTGGTCCTTCTGCTCAAGAATCCGCGCGATGTTGTAGTGGGCCATCGGGGCTCCTTGCGCGAGCGACAGCCGGCTCAGGGCCGCATCAAGTTGGCCGACCCAGGCGAGTGTCATGCCCAGCATCTTGAGGTAGTCGCGATTTTCCGGTTCCAGTTCCAGCGCCTTGTTGAAACAGCGCATGCTCTCGGTGAAATCTTTTGTTGTCGCCGCCCGACGCGTATGGCACAGGCCGAAGTCGTACCACAACGATCCTTCCTTCGGATGCTTGGCGAGCGCCTTGCGATACACATCCTGGGCCCGATCGATGTCCCCCATCTTCACGTAGATGCGACCCAGATGACGCTGGGCCTCGATATTGTTCGGATCGGTCTGAACGGCCTTCTGGTACGCCTTGCGCGCATCGTCGCGCAACTTGGCCTGCGCTTCAGGGTGAGCCTTGTATTGCGGGGAGTCGGCCTCGATCTCCTTCATCTTGCCGAAGGCGATTTCGGTGGCGGCGGAGGCGTCGTGCTTGCCCTTCGGGAACGTCTTCCACGGCTCGTTGTCCGTCTTGAAGGAGACGGCGCCCCCCTTGTCGTTGGGATTGGGACTGGAATTGTTGGGCAGGGTGTTCTGGCTGCTGGAGGTGACGCAGCCGCTGAACAGAGCGAGCGCGCCGGCGAAGAATCCAAGCTTGATACGACCGTCCATGGTCACCGTTTCCTTTCGACTGTTCGCCATCGGCCAGGCTTCGCCGCCGAATTCGCAGGAGTCTCTTGTTCCCGCCCGCTTCGTGATCGACCTAGAATTCGCAGATGAAGGTTGTCGCTGCTTCGGCCATCAAATCACGTGTCAACTGGACTGGTTGCCTTCGGAATCGGCAAATCGCTTGCACGATCTCCAGCAGATCTCGACAATCGGAAGCGCGAGCGCTGCGACCCTTGTCGTAGTACTTCTCGTACAGGAAATCCACGGCTTCTGGGCAAGGATTCATCCCGAGTCGCTTGACCATCGAGTTGAAAATCTTCTCGTAGATGTTGCGCTCCGGCGCCTCGATGCCGACCTTGTGACGGATACGGCGGAGGAAGGCGTCGTCGACGAGGTCCTTTGGGTCAAGGTTGGTCGAGAAGATGATCAGCTGCTCGAACGGCACCTCGAACTTCTTGCCCGACGCCACGGTCAAGAAGTCGTGACGATCTTCGAGGGGCAAAATCCAGCGATTGAGCAGTTCCTTGGGACTGCACAGCTGACGGCCGAAGTCGTCGATCAGGAAGACTCCGCCATTTGCCTTGATCTGGATAGGCGCCTGATAGAAGTTGGCCTCGGCGTTATAGCGAAGATCGAGCATGTCGAGGTTCAATTCACCGCCGGTGACGACGACGGGGCGATGAATCTTGACCCAGCGAGCGTCGACGGTGCCCGCGTTGAGCAGTCGGCGAATGGTCGCCTCGTTGTCTTCCATGCGGTCGGCGTCGCGATCGTCGGCGAGCTGGTGCAGCGAGCTATCGTAGACAGTGATGATGCTGTTTTCAGCTAAGAATGCGTAGGGGACGTAGACTTCGCCGCCTGCGTTGTTCATGAATTCGCCGATGGCGCGCGCGATGGATGTTTTGCCGTTGCCCGGAGGGCCGTAGATGAACACGCTGCGGCCCGAGACGATGGCCGGGCCGATGGCGTTGAACATTTCCTCCTTCAGCACCAGATGCGAGAAGGCGGCCCGCAGTGGCTCTGGGCTGCAGCTGATGCCCGTGACGGCCTGGCGATACGTTTGTTCGACATAATCTTCGAGCGGCACCGGCGCAGGGCCGACGTAGGCGCACTGTTTCATGGAGTCCTGGGCGCGACGACGGCCGAGCTCAGTCAGCTGAAAGCGATAGCTGACGCGGCCGATCAGGTCGCCGCCTTGCACCTCGACGCACTTCTCGTCTTTGAGGAACTTCAACGATTCCTCGATGACCTTGAACGGCAAGCAAACGGCGCGAGCCAGGTCGAGGCCGAGCATCACGCCCTGGATGTAGAGCGTTCGCATCAAGAGGTCGTTGAGGAAGTTCAAGCTGAGGCCGGCTTGCTTCAGCGTCTCGGGCGCGGTCGGCGCTTCCGGGGCTCCGGCGCCTTCCCATTCCACATTCGACACGCTCTTCTGGCTTGCGATCATTCAGCACCTAGGGGCAGGGATAAGGGGTCAAGGGGTCTAAGTTTCTCCCCTCTCCCTCTGGGAGAGGGGCCGGGGGTGAGGGTTGAACATTCAGTGACTGGCACTTCTGCCCTCACCTCCAACCCCTCTCCCAGAGGGAGAGGGGAGCTGATGCCTGTTAGCGGTACCACCAAATCAGCGCACAGCCGACGGCGACAAAGACAAGCGAAATCTGGATCATGCGGCCGCGATCGGCGGCAAATTCGTAGATGAGGTTGGCCTGCAGAATCGAGCCGGACGTCTCCGCAGCGCAGGCGCTCGACGCAAAACCCAACAGGCTGCCGGCGCACAGACCGGCAAGCAACAGAATGCAAAGCAAACGTGAAACGCACATAGCGACGCTCCAAGGCGAGCGCGGGGGAAATCAAGATCGCCATGGACGGGGCGCGAGTGCGAGCGACAAGATCGTCCGGCGGCGGAAACGCGTTTTCGGCTGGGAGGCCGCCGTTCTCTGCTCCGGTACACGGTCCGTCTCAAATGCCTCACGCTCTGCGCCCGTCCTGGCTTATTGAATCCATAGCATATTTTTTCGAGAGACGGACAATTTCTGCAATTTGTTGACATCGGTTAACACTTCCCGTTTACAGTCTCAGCCCCGATTCTTAAAAAGTGGCGGAAGTTGCCTCGGATTTTTGACAAGTGCCAACCTTCGACACAGAATATCCCTAGTGCGTCTTCATGCTTGAATTGAACATGTCGCATTGGCCCGATGCGTATGAAGAAACACGAGACACCAAGAGTCCAGGATCGGACGTGCGCGATTCGTCCAAAGGTGCTTCGGAGATCGCCAAAATGGCCGTCGCTGACATGAACGAAACCATGCAAACGATTGGAAATTACGATCTTCTGCAGAAGATTGCAGAAGGCGGCATGGGAACCGTCTATCGTGGCCGCAACCGTTTCACGAACGAGATTGTCGCGGTCAAGGTCGTGCCACCCCACCTGCTCAACAATCCGGTGGTGCTCAAGCGGTTCGAACAGGAATACAATGTCGCCCGCTCGATCAATCATCCGAATATCGTCAAGGCTCTCGATTTTGGCCGCGAAGGGGATCTCCGCTACCTGGTAATGGAGTTTGTCGAAGGGGAATCGCTGGGTCAGAAGATCGAACGCGATGGACGCATGCAAGAGCAGGACGCCATCCGCGTCATCACGCAGGTCGCTGAAGGCCTGGCCGCGGCCCACGCCCTCGGCATCATCCATCGCGATGTCAAACCCGACAACGTGCTGATCACCGCCGATGGCGTTGCCAAGCTCACCGACCTTGGCCTGGTGAAAGAACTGGAAGCGGACCTGAACCTGACGCGCACCGGCCGCGGGCTCGGCACGCCGCACTTCATGGCGCCGGAGCAATTCCGCAACGCCAAGAAGGCCGATGTGCGTTGCGATATCTATTCCCTGGGCGCCACGCTCTACATGATGGTGACGGGCGAGTTGCCGTTCAAGTCGAACGGCCCGCTCGATGCGTGGATGAAAAAGATCAACAATGAGATCGAACCGCCGCGCATGCGGACGCCCTCGATTTCGGAGCGACTCGATTGGGCGATCCGCCGAGCGATCAGTCCCGATCCGACGCAACGGCCGGAATGTTGCCGCGAGTTCATTGAAGACCTGTCGGGGCACAACACCAACGAGGTGGTGAGCACCGAGCCCGGCGTCGGCACCCTGCCGTCGTGCTGGTACATCGTCTACACGGATGAAGAGGGGGAGACGCACACGGTCAAGGGGACGACGAAGGGAATTCGTCGCTCGCTGCGCGATGGCCTCCTGGGGGATGCGGAGAACATCAAGGTATCGCGTGCGAAGGAAGGGCCGTTCGATCCGCTCAAGCAATTCGCGGAGTTCCGCGATGTGATCCTACAACCGGCGGAGAAGCTGTCGGACACGCTGTTCAAGCGACCGGGCGCGTCGCCGGGGTCCAAGCCCGCTACGAGCAAGCCCACGCCAACGAGCAAACCGACGGCCAGCGGCAGGCCGACGACGGACCCAAGCATCGTCGGGGCGACCACAATGCCAATGAGCGCCGTGCAGGCATCGCTGCCAATCCCTGGCCAAAACTCGGCTGGCCCGATCATTGATTTAAATCCGGGCGACGCCGGCATCAGCCCCGAATCCTGGCGCTGGCTTGGCATCGGCGTCTTCTTCCTCGGCCTTTGCATCGGCTTCAGCTATTTCTACATGCCCATTTGGCGCCATCTCCGCTACTGGCTCGGCCTCATGGACTAACGGAGAGCAAGACTTACCACTTCGCCGCCCCATCGTACCGGCCGAACACGTCCGCCAGGGCGTTCATGATTTCGCCCACCGTGCAGCGTGCCTCCGCCGCCTCGAGCAGCACCGGCATCAGATTGATCTTCGTCGCCGCGATTCGCTGGACATCCGCCAGCACCCGCGCCACCACCGCGTTATCCCGGCTTGCCTTCAGCTTCTTGAGCCGAGCGACTTGCTCCGTCTCCACGGTTTGATCGATCTGCAACAAGTCGAGCGGCTTCTTGTCCTTCTCGACAAACGCATTGACCCCGACGATCAGCTTTCGCCTGGCGTCGATCTCGCGCTGATACGTGAACGCGGCGTCAGCGATCTCGCGCCGGAAGAAGCCGGCTTCGAGCGCCGCGATCATGCCGCCCTTCTGCTCGATCTGATCGAAGTACTTGCGCGCCTCCTCCATCATCTGACGCGTCAGCGTCTCGACGAAGTAGCTGCCGCCGAGCGGGTCGACCGTGTTCGTGACGCCGGTCTCATGCGCGAGTACCTGTTGCGTGCGCAATGCCAGCGTCACCGCATGCTCGCTCGGCAGCGCCAGCGTCTCGTCCATGCTGTTGGTGTGCAGCGACTGACAGCCGCCGAGGACCGCGGCAAGCGCCTGATAGGCGACGCGGATGAGGTTGACTTCGGGTTGCTTATCCTGCAGCGAGCAGCCGGCGGTCTGGGCATGGAAGCGCAGCTTCCACGAGCCTTCCTTCTTCGCGCCATACTTGTTGCGCGCCGTCTCGGCCCACAGGACGCGGGCGGCGCGATATTTAGCGAGTTCCTCGAAGATGTCGTTGTGGGCGTTGAAGAAGAAGCTGAGCCGGCCCGCGAAATCGTCGATCGCCATGCCGCGCTCGAGGCACTGGTCGACGTAGTGGAAACCGTCAGCGAGCGTGAACGCCAGCTCCTGCACCGCGGTCGAGCCGGCCTCGCGGATGTGGTAGCCCGAGATCGACACGGTATTCCACTGGGGCACATCCTTGGCGCAGAACTCGATCAGATCGCAGACGAGCCGAACCGACGGCTCGGGCGGAAAGACAATCTCGTTCTGAGCGTGGAACTCCTTGAGGATGTCGTTCTGGATGGTGCCACGGAGCATGTTCCAGTCGACGCCGCGCTGTTTGGCCGCTGCGAGGTAGTACGCCATTATGATGATGGCGGGCGCGTTGATCGTCATGCTGACGGAGACGTCGGCGAGGTTGATGCCGTCGAAGAGGACGAGCATGTCGTCGAGCGTATCGACTGCGACGCCGAGCCGGCCCACTTCGCCAAGCGAGCGTGGATCATCGGAGTCGAGCCCCATGAGGGTGGGAAGATCGAAGGCGGTGGAGAGGCCGGTCTGGCCTTTGCCAAGGAGGAACTTGAAACGTTCGTTGGTCTGGGCCGCGGTGCCGAAGCCGGCGAACTGGCGCATGGTCCAGAGGCGCGACCGATACATGGAGGCATGCACGCCGCGCGCGAACGGATATTGGCCAGGGTAGCCGAGATCGGTGTCTGGATCGAAGTCGCGCAGATCGTCCGGCGTGTAGAGCGCCTCGATTGGCACGCTCGACACGGTGGTCGGCGGCTCCTTGCGAGCCGGTGAGCGAACGCTAAATATTCGTGCGTGATTCGGCAGCAGACGCCAATTTTCGGATGTTCCGTTGTG
>DASRSQ010000301.1:0-5207 GCA_035656475.1 Gemmataceae bacterium
CATGACGACGGGACCGACGGGCCTCGGTTCGGGCACGAAGGACGCCATCAGCGTCAATGCCACCAGGGCCACGAGGGCAGCACCAATGTAAAGGATCGGTCGGCTGCGCGGCTGGCCGGGCAAGGGCGCGTCGACAAACATCACCCCTTCGGGCAGATCGTCCGCCGCCCCAACCTTGCGCGCCACCTGCATCAGGTGATGCACCAGGTGGATCGGCCGTTGATAGCGATCGTTGGGGTTCTTCGCCATCATCTTGCTCAGCACCATCACGACTTCGTCCGGGATCGTCGGGTCGATCTGGCGCGGATCGATCGGGGCCTGGTGCTGATGATGTTGCAGCTTCTTCGCCGGCGTCCCCTCGGGCACCGGCGCGTGCCCGGTCAGCAGATGATAGAACGTGCAGCCGAGCGAATAGATGTCGCTGCGCACGTCGGCATCGCGTGGCTCGAGGGCCTGCTCCGGCGAGATGTAATCGAAGGTGCCGAGCGTCATGCCCGACTGCGTCAGTTCGGTTTCGCCACGCCGTTCGAGATTGCGGGCCAACCCCATGTCGACGAGCTTGGCCCGGCCGGTGGGCGTGATGATGATGTTGGACGGTTTGACGTCGCGATGGACAACGCCGCGGGTCGCCGCGTGTTCGAGTCCGGTCGCGACTTGCAGGATGTAGCGCACGGCCTCGGCGACCGGCAACCGGCCTCGCTGCTCGATCATGGTGCGCAGATTGATGCCTTCGACATATTCGAAGGCAATGAAATGCAGGCCATGATCTTCGCCACAGTAGAAGACGCGTGCGATGTTTTCGTGGTCGAGCTTGGCGGCGGCGCGGGCTTCCTGATGGAAGCGGCGCACGTTCTCCGGTTCGCTGGCCATCTCGGGGGGCAGGATCTTGAGGGCCACGAAGCGATCCAGCTGCATGTCGCGGGCGCGGATGACCGCCGCCATGCCGCCGACACCGATGGTTTCGATCAGTTCGAAATGGGCCAGTTGTTTGCCACGCAGGCCGGCGACGAGCGCTTCGGGGCTGGTTTTGCGCGTCAGCTGGCTGAGACTGGCTTGCTGGGTGATGGCAGCGTCGACAATGGGCGGCGTCTTGGAGATGACAGTCGGGGATTCGTCCGCCGGGCGCGCGTTCCCTGGACCTTGTGGGTCCGTATCGGAACCTTGCCGGGGGCGGGAATCCGCCTTGCGCTGCATGCTACTCGACATGCGCTCCCTCAGACAGTGTTATCGTTCGGACATGCGCACGAACACGAAACTTAGACGCACACGCCCGAGCCAACGTTCCATGCGGGCCGGGGGAGAGCCCGTCTTGCGCTTCCTCTCCGCTTGATATGACTGGTCAAGAGAGGAAACCCAACAAAGCTTTAATAGTATAATCTTTAACACTGGTCGGTGTCAATCATTTCGCCGGATTTGCCGGTGGTTAGCCCCGCCTCGTAGAGGCGGGCGGACGCGATCCAATCGCCCGATTCGGGGTCCTGTCCGCCCGTTTCTGCAAAGCGGGGCTAAACGGGAGTTGTGCGTAATGGACGCGATCGAGGCTCTCGACGAAGGAGCGTATGCTCATTTCGACCATCAGATTACCAATTTCCCCGAGATCACGAATTTCATGGCGCCGGCGTACTACTACAGCAACTCGATCGGCATCGCGGTGCTCTTCGCGATCGTGATGCTGCTGTTTTTCGTGCAGGGGCGCAGCCGCGGCGCGTTCGTGGCCCTGGTCAGCTTTGCGTCGGCGATCGTACTGATCCAGACGCTTCGCGTGCTCGTGCCTCGGCCGCATCCCGCCAACGCCGACCGCTGGCTTGGGGCCGACGCCCAGACCGGCACGTATCCATCCGCGCCCGTGTTCCTGTTCACGCTGTGCCTGATCCTGCTGGGCTTCGCGCTCAAGGAATACGCCGATCGAACCTGGATGCGTTTCGTTTTCGTGGTCATCTCGGCAGCGCTCGTGGGCTGGGTGTGCATGGCGGGCTTCTACCTGGCGCTCCATTACGTCACCGACGTGATCGGCGCTCTCGCCGGGGCCGCGTTAATCGGCTGGATCACGAGCCGCTTCATCGACAGCGAGGCGCCGCCGCGGCCGGCGGCCGTTTAGCCCATTTCCTGCAAAAGCCATGTCCGCTTCACTCGTCTGCGCGGATATACAGGATAGAATGACGTTACCCGTCATCGCGCGCCTATTTGCGCATCCTCGGAGCCTGTCATGAAATCTGCACTTCTGACGATGGTCGTCTTCCTGTCCGCGGGCCAGACCGGCGACCGGACGAAACTGAAATGGTTCGAAGAAAACGCCTACAAAGCCGCGAACCTGGCCCAGGATGGAAAGAAGAAGGAAGCGCTCGCCCTGATCGACGAGATGCACAAGGAAGCCGTCAGCCAAAAGAACGATGAACGCCAGCTCTACGTGCAGATGTTCAAGGGCGTGTGCGAATTCTATGTCGGCGACCTCAACCAATCGATTCGCACGCTGAAGGACATGGAGTCGAAGGAGGCCAATCAACGCTTCCGCCACCAGGTCTATCGCAACCTCGGCGACGCGTATCTCGCCAGCGGCCAGGCCAAGCAGGCGGAGGACAGCCTGCTGACCGCGCTCAAGCTCAACGATCAGGCAAAGGTGCTGCGGTTCCCGCCGGAGGATCTGGTCAACATCAAGATCGAGCTCGCGCAATGCAAGATCGGCCAGGGAAGCGTGAAGGAGGCACGCAAACAACTCGCCGGCCTGAAGGACGAGATCGATTCGATCAAGAAGGACGCCGATCCCACCGACTGGGCATGCCTGAACGCTCGCTTGAAGATGCTGAACGCGGAGGCCGACCTGGATGCCCGCAATCCGCTGCGTGCGTTGCTTCGCCTCGAGGACAGCCAGAAGAGCCTGCGGCCCTTTACGAAGAGCCGGGAGGCGGTCGACCTGCG
This sequence comes from Gemmataceae bacterium, assembly GCA_035656475.1. GTDB lineage: Bacteria > Planctomycetota > Planctomycetia > Gemmatales > Gemmataceae > SIAQ01. The sequence continues at coordinate 2,917 of DASRSQ010000301.1, forward strand.
TTTCCGCTGCCACATCGCGCTGGCCGCCGATTACTGGCTGCTGGCCCGCTTCAGCGATGCGGCCACGCATCTCGATGCCGCCGAGGCACTGGTCAGCACGGTCAAGACGGATCGCAACCAGGCGACGATCAAGAACGCCCGGGCCGCGCTGCTGATCGAGAAGTCAATGCTCGCGATCGAGGATGATCCGACCTCGCCGGAGATCATTGATGACCTCAAGGACGCCGAGACCAACCTGAACAAGGCGCTCGAGCACCTGACCGCCAACAACGGCGAAGATGTGCTCGCCGCGACGGTGAACTTCCAGCTTGCCCAGGTCTACGACCTGCGTGGCCGGGCTTACGCTGCGGGGAACAAGAACAAGGAGGCGGACGGCGAATATCAGAAGGGCAAGCAGCGCGTCGAGAAGGCGCTGCAATGGTACACGAGCGTCGGCTATCCTGCTGATCACGTCACGGTGCTGGAGCTGCGCAATCGCCGCACCTGGTTGACGCTGCGCTTGGGGGATGCCAGGGAGGCCCAGAAGGATGGCATCGAGGCGCTCAAGCTGTTCGACAAGAATCACACCCCGAGCGACCTGGATCGCGGCCGCTATCTGCACGTGCTGATGGACGTGGAGGAAAAGCTGGGCAACGTCGCCGCCGCTGCGAAGTACGCCGGCGAGCAGCGCAAGCATGTCGATGACGGGCTTGGCATGATCCTGGCCGGCCTGTCGGCGCCGGAGCAGGTGCAGTTCTTCCGCCGCTGGGACACGCCCGCCTTCAACGCCAGCCTGCGGCTCGGTCTGCAACATGCCGACGACCCGGAACTGCTCGCCTCGTCGATCGAATGGCTGATCAACGGCAAGGCCAAGGTGACCGAGGTGCTCGCCGCCCAGGCCAAGCAGACGCGTCGGGCCGACAAGCAAGTCTTCGGCAAGTTCCAGAGCATCGTCCAGCGCGAGGCGTACCTGCTCTACGGCGAGCCGACCGCCCAGGCCCAGGACCTGCGCGAGCAACTCCTCGTGGAGGAAGCGAGCAAGCGCGATCTCGCCAAGGAAGCGGTCGGCAACGAGAAGGCAAGCCAGCCGCGCTGGTACACGTTGCAGGAGGTTCGTGGCAATCTCGCCGAGGGCGAGGTGTACGTCGGCATTCACAGTATGCGTGCCACCGCGGCCTCGCCGCGTGCCTACGAAGCGTGGTTGCTGCCGAAACAGGGTCCTGTCAAGACCGTCAAGCTCGGCAGCGCGGACGAGATCGATCGCCTGATCAAGATCTTCGTCCGCGAGCAGGAAAACGTGCCGTTGATCGCACCGGGGCAGGAGAAGCGTGCCGAGCAGCTCCTGCGCGACAAGTGCCTGCGCCGCCTTTCGACGCTCGTGCTCGAACCAATCCGCGCCGCCGTCGGCAACAGCCACCGCTGGGTGGTCAGCCCCGACGGCCCGCTGTGGAACGTGCCATGGGCGACGCTGGTGTTGCCGGAATCGGACCGCTACGCGATCGAGGAGTACACGTTCCGCTATGCGATTTCGGGTCGCGACCTGGTGCCGGCCGACGGCCGGGGCAAGGTAGGGGAGGCGCTCGTGCTCGGCGATCCTTGGTTCAACTATCCGAACTCCGACCCGCGCCGCCTGCGCAAGCCCGGCGTCGATCCGCTGCGCATACCGTGGGACCGTCTGGAGTATTCCGAGCGCGACTGCGACACGGTGTTCGCGATCATGCGAGATTCGAACCTGCAGCCACGCCGCTTGACCGGGCTGTTCCAGAAGGATCGGCTCTTCGAGCTGCCGGAGGCGCCGAAGATGATGTATCTGTCGACGCACGCCTTCGCGACATTGCCGAGCAAGGTGCGCGTGGACGATCCGCTGATGCAATGCGCGATCGCCCTCGCCGGCTGGAACTATTTGCCGGAATCGAAGAAGTCGTTGCCTGGCATGATGACCGGGGCAGAGGTGCTGGGCATCGACCTGCGTGGCACCGAGCTGGTGGTGCTCGCATCATGCGAATCGGAGCCCGCGCTCGTGATGTCGGGCCAGAGCCCGGCCAACTTGCGGCACGCGTTTCACCTCGCCGGCGCCCGCGCGGTGGTGTCATCGCTATGGGGCATCAACGACAAGTCGACGCTGGACGTTCTGGAGCCGTTCATGTACGCTGCGTGCCGGGCGGAGGCCGACAAGGTGGTGGCATTGCGTGACGCTCAGCAGCAGCAAATTCGCTATCTGCGGATGTATCGCGATCACTCGCACCCGTATTTCTGGGCCGGCTTCACGATGTCGGGAAGCTAAGTACCTCTCCTCACAAGTTGGGGAACAG
>DASRSQ010000302.1:0-5832 GCA_035656475.1 Gemmataceae bacterium
ATCGGCTCTCGACGCTGATGGGCGCCTTCCTCAAGCCGCTCGTGAAGACAAAGTACATTACGCTCGTCAACCTGCTCGCGGACAAGCTGCTCTATCCGGAGCATCCGTGCATCACGTGTCCATCGGAAATTGTGTCGCAAGAGATCCTGCACTGGCTCAATGACGAGCAGGCGTTTGCGAGCCTGCAAAGCGAGTTGATCGCGCTGCGCGATCTCTGTGCGAGTCCCGGCGCTTGCGACCGGGCGGCGCAGCGCATTGTCGACGCCCTGACCGTTGCGCGATCACGCGCAGCGTGATTGTGGACATCACTTCTTATCTTTCTGCTTCGGATTCCAATTCCACAGGCGGATCGGCCCGCGCCATTCGCCCGATGCGAGGATGGCCCGGTCCTGGCTGAGCGCGAGCGACAGAATCACTGGCCCGTGGCCTTTCAACTCGCCGGCTTCCTTGCCTGTTTTCAGATCGATGATGCGGATGACCTGCGTCTCGCCGGAAATGGCGAGCTTGTCTCCGTCGAGGAAAGCGAGAGCGAGCACACGGCCGACGCGGGTCGACTCGAGTTGGCGGGCCTCCTTTCCCGTCTCAACATTCCAGAGGCGGGCCCGGCCCATGCCGAAGGCGCCGCGCAACTCGCGACCGCCGGAAGCGACCCATTTCCCATCGGGGCTGAATGCCATGCACTCGTTCGTGTTCGGATTGTCCCAGGTGGCGATCTCCTTGCCTTCGATCACATCCCACAGCTTGATCGTGCCAGATTCGTCGCCACTGACGAGCAGCTTGCTATCCGGGCTGTAGTCGACGGATCGCACCCGATCCTTGTGCCCCTTAAGTCCGAACTTTTCTTTTTTGGTCGCCAGATCGAAGACGCGAATCGTGTTGTCGCTGAAGAGACCGCCGCCGACGGTGAACGTCTTTTGATCCGGACTGATGCGCAGGCTGAACGGCGTGGCGGTGAGCTTGATCGTGTCGAGCAGTTTGAGGTCGGCGTCCCAGACCTTCACCTCGGTGTTGTGGCCGATCGAGAGAAGCGTCTTGCCGTCGCGGGTCACTTGCAGGCCGGAGGCGCTGCCGCCGTGCGAAGACACGTCCGCGACTTGCTTACCAGTCGCGAGTTCCCATTTGCGAATGCGGGCATCGATGCCGATGTCCTGCTGCGTGCCGTGCGAATAGAGCCATTTGCCATCGGGACTGAACACCATGCTGCGAGCGCCGCCCGGATGGCCGGCGAGCTGATTCTTGATGCCCTTTGGCGCCGTGGGATCGGGAGGCGGCGGAGCAGCGTAGGCGAAGATCGCCTTGGCGAGCTCGTCCATGCGGGCCTCGGTCACCATGCCCTCCTTGACTTCCAGCTTGGTCCTGATGGTGCCACGCTCGACCAGGAACACCATGGTCAGTAGTTTCGGATCGATGTCGAAGATGCCCCAATCGGCCGGCCCGCGGCGATTCGACAGCAGTAGAGAAAGGTGCTTCACGCCGGCGCTTTTCTTCGCCAGCGCCTCGCGCTCGGCGAACAGGAACACGAAATGCGTCGGGCAATCTTTAAGGCTGTCCGCCCTGGCATCGAGAGCGGAGATCAGCTTGAAGATCGCATCGTCTGTCTGTCGCGTGTAGACGACGACGCTCTTTTCCCTGGCATCGACCATCTGGCTGAGGATTTCCAGCTTGGGCTTCGGGCCGCTGCCGACGCGGAAAACACCCTCGTAAAACACCTTTCTGCCAGGCTCGAACCCAAAGTTAAAGTTCGGCGGCACCTTCGCGCCCTTCTTGAGCTGGGCCTGTCCCGACGCTGCGAACACGACCAAAGCCAGCGCCGCCATTGGCAAACAGGCGAATACCAGAGGCGAACCACGGAAATTACGAATCACTGCATCACGCTCCATTCTGGTTCGATAATGGATATTTATGCCGCGGGCTGTTCCAGTCGCGCAAAAGCTCAAGCCGTCTTCGGCGCGCGGCCGAGTATTGCCGGTTGTAGTAGCAGGAATTGTAGCGATGATACATAGGGCTAAACAGGTGGGCGTTCAAGCCGCCCGCGACGTGAAAACCCCATTCTCATTTCCCTGGTTTCCGGCGTTAGGTGCGTTATCGTATCCATTCCGTCCTCAGCCATCAGGGGTAGAGTTACCTCACCCCGGGGCTTCAAGTGATATTATTTCCTCATGTCAACGCAATGCCTGCGCGCCCTGGATTGTCCGCTCCTGCAACATGCCGATGACGGCGCCGATGTGGCCTTGCTGCGCCTCGTGCAGCGCCTGCTCGAAATCGCGATGTTGCGACAAGGCAGCGATGACGTCGCAGCGGCACTGCTGGGCGAAATCGCGCCGCAGGTGCGCGCCGATCATGTCGGTATCTGGGAAGCCATGCCGACCTGGACGCTGCGCTGGCAACACACGCGGCCCGGCGCCCGTGCCAATCTCGACGCGATCCCGCGGCCGATCCTCAATGAAGTCCTCGATCGTCAGGCCGGCATCGCTCAGGCGCCGACTGCGCAGCTTCCAGCGATGCTGGCCGCGTGTCTGAGCTACGTCGAGCGACCCAACCGCGTCCTCGTGGCACTGCGGCCACGCGATCCCTTCACGCGCGGCGAACTTGAGTACGGCGTCGCGGCGGGGCATTACGTCGGCGTCGCGCTGGAGAAGGCCCGTGCCTGGGACAGCGCCGCCGAGCAAATCCGGCGTCTGATCACGTTGCTCGAGATCAGTCAGCAACTCGCCCAGGAACGCGAGACGGTGCCGTTGCTCGAGCACATCGCTGCCCAGGCGGCACGTCTGCTGCAAGCCGAGCGTGCGAGCATTTTTCTGCACGATAAGCCGCGCAAGGAGCTGGTTGGCCGGCCGGCGCTCGGAATGCCGAACAACGAGCTGCGCATTCCGGAAGCGACAGGCGTGGTCGGCCGCACGCTGGCGACGGGGGAGCCGCAGGTGGTGCAGAACGTGCACGAGGATCCCGCCTTCACGGCGAAGGTAGACAAGGCGTCTGGGTTCCAGACGCGCAATTTGTTATGCGTGCCGATGCGCGACCGCGACAAGCAGATTGTCGGCGTGCTTGAGGTGTTGAACAAGTCATCGCCCTACACGCCGGACGACGTTGCGACGATGGAGGCGCTGGCGGTACAGATCGTCGCTGCCCTCGACAACGTGCGCGAGGTGGAGGCGATCGTCCGCAGCAATAATGAACTCGACACGCAAGCCCGCCTGGCGGCGCGCATCGTCGGCACGTCGACGCCGATCGTGGCATTGCGCGGCGCCATCGAACGCGTTGCCCGCACCGATTTGCCCGTGCTAGTTCTCGGTGAGAGCGGCACCGGCAAGGACGTCGTCGCTCGCGCCATCCACTATTCCAGCCCTCGCCAGCACCACCCGTACATCCCGATCAACTGCGCCGCCATTGCCGAGACGTTGCTCGAGAGCGAGCTGTTCGGCCACGAGAAGGGCGCGTTCACCGGCGCGACCGATACGCGTGCCGGCAAGTTCGAAGCCGCCTCCGGCGGCACGCTGTTCCTGGACGAGATCGGCGATCTTAGCGCCAACGGCCAGGCCAAGCTGCTGCGCGTCCTCGAAGAGAAAGCCGTCTATCGTGTCGGCGGCACGGCGGCGATCCCGGTCGATACGCGCGTCGTCGCCGCCACCAACCGCGTGCTGGCCGAGGCGGTGCGTGCCGGCAAGTTTCGCGAGGACCTGTTCTATCGCTTGAGCGTGGTGACGCTGGATTTGCCCGCATTGCGCGAGCGGCGGGACGATGTCATGGTGCTGGCTGAGCATTTCATGCAGCAGTTCTGCAAGGACGCTGGTCGCAAGCCGCTCAAGTTCACCGCCGAGGCACGCAAGCGACTTGAACAGCACGAATGGCCCGGCAACATCCGCGAGCTGCGCAATCTCCTCGAACGCGTCGCCTATCTCTGTCCCGGCGACAAGATCGAAGCCGGCGATCTCGCCATCATCCAGCGCGCGTCGAAGGATGCCGTCAACCCCTATGGCGAGATGACGCTGTCCGAGGCGACCGACGCGTTCCAGCGCGATCACATCCAGTATGCCATCGACCGTGCCAAGGGGAACGTCAGCGAGGCCGCCAAGCTGCTCGGCCTGCATCGGCCCAATCTGTATCGCAAGATGAAGCTGCTCGGCATGGACGCGAAGTTGTAGGTACGGACGTGTTTGCCAGACAGGCGTCGTCATCATCCGCTCGGCGGTTTAGCGCGAAGGATCGCCGGCATTCGGGTAATGCGGAAGCGAGGCGCGCAGTGCGCTAAACCGCCGAGCGGGCGATGAGGGCGCCTGTCCGAGGAATCAGTGATTTGTGCTGTAAATCCCCACCAGCGTTCAGGTTTCAATTGCATTGACACATCGAATGCGATAGAATTCTCATAATCATTCCAGGCGCGACCCTATATCACGCACCAACATGTGAGGGTCCAGTCCATGCCGAAAGATTCGCTCGAGCTCTTGTGCAAGCAAGCGCAGGATGCCCTCACGCGCGGACAATATCAAGACGCTCGACAAATCTATCAGCAGGCGCTCGGCTATCGCAACGACAGCCCCGAGGTCCACTACGGCATTGCCACCGCGTGCTTCCTGCTCGGCGATACCCATAGCTCCGTCTATCACTTCAAGGAAGTCATTCGCCTCGATCCCTTGCGGGCGGGGGCATTCATCAATCTCGGCGCCGTCTACAATCGCCTCGGCCAGCTCGAAGACGCGCTCACCACGCTGCGGCGCGGCATCCAGCTCGACGCCAACCGCGCCGAGGGCTACTACAACATCGCTCTCGTCTATCGCCAGCTGGGGCAGCTCGACATGGCCGTCAACGCCTATCGCGAAGCCGTGCGACTGAATCCCAAGATGTACGACGCCCATTACAACCTGGGCAACATCTTCCTCGAAAAGGGACAGCACGTCCTGGCGATCGCCCATTACAAGCATGCCCTGGACATTCGTCCGAACTGGGAGAAGGGACGCAACGCCCTCGAAGCGGCCCAGGCGGCCAAGGCTTCTCTGGACAGCGGCGATGCCCAGCCCGAGGCGCCTCCTGCTATCGCGCCCCCCTCGAAGCTCGATCCCGATCGCCTGATCGATCCCAATTTTCATGGCAAGCTCTTGCGCGACCTGCACACGCTCGTCGTCGATGCCGACACGCAGAGCCAGGCAATGCTCGAGTTCTTGCAAAAGGAAGTCGAGAATGCGATCCGCGAACTCTCGATCAGTATCCTGACGCCGAACGATCCGAAGTACAACCTTGACGACCAGATTCGCCGCTTCGACGAGATGACCGCGAAACTGAACGCGTTGCAGGCCGAGCTGCAGAAGAGCATGACGCGCACGCGCATCGTGGGGGAACAGGTCGCGAAGATCTGAATCATGCCTGACGCCAGCGCCAATCCGTTCCGTAATCTTCCCGCCGTCAATGATCTGTTGCAAGCGCCGCAACTCGCCGGCTTGTCGGGACGCTATGCCCATAACGCCATTGTCGACGCGATTCGCGCCGAGCTGGCCGACCTTCGCGCTCGCCTCGCGCAAGGGCACACGCTCAACGGCTGCACGCCAGCGTCGATCGCCGAATCCGTGGAAGCACGCCTGCACCGTACGCATCGGGCGCTGTTGCGCAGCGTCATCAACGCAACCGGGATCGTGCTCCACACCAATCTTGGCCGGGCCATCATCGCGGAGGAGGCCGCCCGGGCAGCGTACCAGGCGGCCCGCGGCTATCTCAATCTCGAGCTCGACCTCGACACCGGCAAACGCTCGTCGCGCCAGAATCCGATCCGCGCCTGGCTGTGCCGATTGACCGACGCCGAATCTGCGACGGTGGTCAACAACAACGCAGCAGCCACGGTCA
>DASRSQ010000303.1:0-2754 GCA_035656475.1 Gemmataceae bacterium
CGGGCCTTCCTCCTGGACGGCGCCGATGAGCCGCAGGTTCTCGGCGAAGAGAACGCGCGAACCCTGGGCCTGGGCCGGCACGTCGGCGTGCAGCGTGCCGCCGCCAACGCCGAGCAATCCGGGAATGCGCTGCACGGGCAGGACGAGCTGAGCCGCGATCGCGGGGCCCGATACGGGACGGGCGGCCTGCACCTGGATCGCCCACTTGTTGCTACCATTCGCGCCCGGATCGTACGTTGCCTGGGCAACCCGCACGTATTCGGACGGCGGCAGGATGCCGATGGAGAGCGTGCGTTCCTGCAGCACCTTCGCACGATTCTCGTCCAGCACGCGTACGACCAGCGGTCCCTGAATCGATCCCGCAACCGCATTCGCATCATCGAACGTGACCTTGCGTTGACTATCGGGTTCGAGAACGATCGGCTTCTGATTGTTGCGTAGCGTGGTGGCGCCGGCCCGGATCTCGACGTGCACCTTCTGCACGCGATTGGTCAGGTTCTTGACATAGAAGTAGTGCGGCTGCTTGACGTTGCCGGGCCGAATGCGGATGTCGTACACCGGCGACGTGGGTTCCTCCGCATCGGTGCTGACCAGAAGCTGCACGAGCTGCGTGTTCGGCACGATCGGCGTGGCGACGACATGATGCCAGGTTCGGCCATCGCAACGGGCCTCGACAAGAAAGCCGAGCGGCACCGGCATCCCGCTTCGCTCCGCCTTCGCCAGGCGTTTCGCGTTGATCACGATCTTCTGCGGCGCATTCCCCTCAGGCAACGTCGCTGCATCCGGCGCCGCCTCCAGCCAGGCCTTGTCGGCGAGCTGCAGGTGAAGGTCCAGCGGCCCGGAGGCACCGCGCGTCAACTCCAGCTCGATGCGTCGCTGCGGGGCCGCTTCGGTGAGCGGTGCAACCGAGCCAATCGATTGCATTCGCACCGCTGGCGCGGAGGCGTCCTTGTCGGCGCGGTGGCTATAGAAGTCGCGCGCTGCGACGATGCCGGGCGTATCGAGGTTCAATGTCTGAAACGCGCGGGCGAGATAGCGATGCTGGTCCGCCTGCCAGCGCGTGCGCCGTTCGAGATCGCCTTGACGCTGCAAGGCGGCCGGCGACAGCGCAGCATCGTCGGCCGGCGTCGGCTCCGCCGGCGACATCAGCCAGGCCAGCCGTTCCCGTCGTCGCCATGACTTCTCTTCCTCATAGCGCGCCGGCGCGTCCTTGCTCCACGCTTGCTCGCAACGTGCGCCGACCGCCGCCCAGGCGGACGCATCCGTTGGCGTCGCCAGAGCGCGCTCCAGCGCGGCACGAATCGATTCGGTCGAGACGCCAGCGAGATCAAGCAACGCGATCTGGCAGCGTGCCCGCCATTCGGCGGATTCGGCGGCCTTGACGATCCCGCCATCGGCGAGCGGCGTGATGCGATGGGCCTCGTTGTCGTTGCGATCCTTCGCCAGAACATCCTCGTTGAGGCGGCGCGACAGAGCGTTGGCGGCCTTGCGCAGGCTCACGCGAGGATCGGCCTGCAAGACCGGCGCGGCGACGCTCAACAGCGCCTCGGCCTGCCGCAGCGTTGCTGCATCGGCGTCGGCGGCACGGCACTGGCGTTCGAGTCGAACGAGCGCGTCCTTGGCAAACGGCGCGTGCAGGCTTTCTTGCTGCTGCTTGAGATTCGCGGCCGCACCGCTTGCATCTTCGATCTGCGTGCGTAGCCTGCCGATGCGGAACCACCAATCGCCACCGTCCTGCTTCTTCTCCAGCGCATTGCCGACGGCCGTTGCCTGCTCGGCGGCAAGACGCCACGGCTCGCGCAGCTCCGGCAATGCTTCGAGTGCGCCGGCGTACCACGGCAATTCCGCCAGCGCCTCGTCTAGTGCCTGTTCGCATGCGCGCCAGCGCTCGTTCAACGCGATCAGCTCGGCGAATTGCTTCGCCGCCTGATTCAGGCTCTTGCGTGCGTCTTCGGGATTGGCATAGCCACGCGTCAGCAGGCGGATTTCGCCGTCGTGGCGCGTCTGGGCCGGCTCATCGAGCAGATCTACATATCCGGGCAAATAGGGAAATTGTCGCTGTGCCTTCTCGCCGAGTTCGGTGCAGCGCAGCAGCGCCTCGACGACATCGCGAGGCCAGGCGAACGCGTCGGTGCGGGCCGCCAGATCGGCGACTTGCCGGAGCCGAAGCGCCTCCGCGGTGCGCGGCAACGTCGCGGGTTGCAGCAACTGGTCGTAGAGCCGCATGGTTCCGGGATCGAGCTGCGGATCGTTGACGGCGTGCGCGAAGACGACCGTGTCCAGTTCGGCCTCCAGCGTGCGGGCTCGCACTTGCTCGACGAATCGCTTCTTGACGCGCTCGGCATCCGTCGGCCGGGCGTCGGTTAGCTGCTGCTGCAGCGATTTCCACTCTTGCTCGAACGTCGCCTGCACGTTTGCAGCGGTCGCTTCCTTCGCAGCATTCATCGCGCCGAGCAACTTGACGCGATCGATCGCCTTGCCGCTGGAGGGACGCGTCCATTTGAGATTCGTGGACAGGACCGGAGCAGCGTCATTGCGGGCGAGGAATTGCAGCCAGGCCTGACGTGTCTGGAATCGGCGGGCCGCGAGCCGATAGGGGCCGGTGCGATAGTAATTGTCGCGTTCTTTCCACATCCGCTGTAGTGCCTCGGGATACTCACGCGCGATCGGGTTCGGAGATGTTTCGGGCCCGGCATTGGGATCTACGCTGGCGACGACGAAATCGCCACCGTCGCCGAGCAGGGCAGGGGACTG
>DASRSQ010000304.1:0-3227 GCA_035656475.1 Gemmataceae bacterium
CGTCGGCGTGACCGCGCAGGCCTTCGTCGACATAGTGAGCAAAGACGCTGGCGCCGAAATCGGGGGAGCCGTGCGGCATCTCGCCAGCGGTGCACATCGATAGCACGAGACGATCCTGGTCGGGCAGCGCGTCCAGCTCGCACGCGATCGCGGCGCCGAGATCATGGTGTACGTAGCCACGCCAGGCCGATGCCAGCGGCGGCGCGAGATCGAGCATCAGCAGCTTCTGTTTCGACGGACACGCCCGCAACGCTAGCAGCACATCGGCCAGGCGCAATCCCGAGGCAACATCTTGCGCCGTGACATCGGGGGACAGCAGCACGAGCTGCCCCGATTCCGCGACGATGGCCGGCGCTCGCACCACGAGCACGGCCGGCTGATTCGGCCGACAGCGTGCGAATTCGTCGAGCATCGCTTTCGCATCTTTGCGCGTCGCCGACGATTTGCTCGCATCGGGCCGCAGCTCGTGTCCCGCGAGCCAGGCATCCGGCGCGAACACGGCGTGACCATGCGACAGATCGATGACGCGCTGCAGCGTGGCGCGCGGCGGCTCGATCCAGGTGAGCAGAAACGCGACGCCGCTCTGCACGAGCACGATCATCGCGACAAAGAACGCAACACGCACCCAACGAGGCGGGCGCTTGGCGGTCGGCGTTGAAGGAGGGTGCGCATCCATACGCGTAATCCCCTGGACATCCTGTTCCGTCCACGACCATACCACGAAATTGTCTGCACAAACAACCCGTAGGTCGGCCTTTCCCCGTTCTTCTTCACGAAAGGCCTTGCAATTTTCGCGAAATTATGCCATCCGACGTGCCAATTATTCTCAACGCGACAGGATGGGTAAACCACGGTCCTGGCGCAGCTCGCATCAGCAAAAGGTGACGCCTCATGCCCGTTCATGATCACTGGCATCCCATCTTGCCAAGCAGCCAGCTGCGGCGCAACGCGGTGGCAGGCGTGCGACTCGCCGGCAGGGATTTTGTCCTTTACCGCGATTCCAAGGGATTCGTCGGTGCGCTCGACAATGTCTGCCCGCATCGCCGCATGAAGCTGTGCCTGGGCAAGGTGCATCACGATCGCCTGCAGTGCGCCTATCACGGCTGGACCTTCGATCACCTCGGCCGCGGCGAAAGTCCCGGCACGCCCAAGCTGCACACCTGCACGCAGCATTTCGAAGTCACCGAACGCTGCGAGGCCATCTGGGTGCGCAACGTCGGGGCGAAGACCACGTTCCCCGAGTTTGCGGTCGATGGGCATTACAACGTCTGTAATCTGTATCATCGCATCGCCGCTCCGCTGGAGCTCGTCGTTGACAACTTCTGCGAGATCGAGCACACGCCGACGACGCACGCGTTCTTCGGCTATCCGCTTGAACGCATGCACGAAGTCCAGGTCCGCTTCGAACCGACCGAGGCCAGCGTGCGCGTGATCAATCAGGGGCCGCGCAAGAAAATCTCGCCCTTCCTGCGCACGCTCGTCGGCATCGGCGACGACTACCTGTTCATGGACGACTGGACCACGCACTTCTCCCCCGTATACTCCATCTACGACCACTGGTGGCAATGCCCGACCACCGGCAAAGAGAGCCGAGTCCGCTGGCGGCTGTATATCTTCTTCGTGCCGATCGACGCGGGCGAGACCGCCCTGTTCACTTTCGCCTTCACGAAGTCGAGCTATCCCGGACCAGCCGGCGGCGTGCGCCTGTTCGGCTGGCTGATGCGACGCCAGCTCGACTACGAGATCAAGCTCGATGTCAAGGTCCTCGAAGGATTGGCCGACAAGGACCCGAGCATCGAAGGCATGAAGCTGAGCCGCTTCGACCGGGTGCTGGGCCTCAACCGCGAGCGGATCGAGCGCATCTATCGCGGCAATGACGACGGATACATACTGGACATCGACGGGAGTAGACTGCGTGCAGCCGGCTGATTTGCGAGACTTGCTGGAACAGGTGCGCAGCGGCGCGCTCGACATCGAAGCCGCGGCCGTTCGTCTTGGCCAGCCCGCGATTGCCGAGCTTGGCTTCGCCAGCGTCGATCTGCATCGCCGGCAGCGTTGCGGCTTTCCGGAAGTTATCTTCTGCCAGGGCAAGACGAGCGCATGGGTCGAAGCGGTGGTCCACGAACTGGTCGCCGCCAGGCAGCACTGCCTGGCCACGCGCGTCAGCGACGAACAGGCGGCCCACCTCGCTGGCGTCTTTCCGAATGCGGAACAAGATCGCGTCGCTCGCACCTTTTGGCTTCCCTGCGGCATGCCCGATCCGCCGATCGGCACCGTCACGATCATCACCGCCGGCACCAGCGACCTGCCCGTGGCGCGCGAGGCGCTCGTCACCGCCCAGGCCCTCGGCACCCAGGCCGGCCTGCTCGTCGATGTCGGCGTTGCGGGGATTCATCGCCTGCTGCGACACGCGGCCGACTTCGCCAAAGCTGACGCGATCGTCGTCGTCGCGGGCATGGACGGCGCGTTGCCGAGCGTCGTCGGCGGCCTGGTCGATTGCCCGGTCATCGCGGTGCCGACGAGCGTCGGCTACGGCGCCGCCTTCTCCGGTGTGGCACCGCTGCTCACAATGCTCAACGCTTGCTCCGCCAACGTCGTCGTCGTCAACATCGACAGCGGCTTCAAGGCGGGCTATGTCGCGGCGCTCATTGCGCGTCGGGCGGCAAAGGACAAATAGCCGCCAAGCCCTACCATGAGCGCAGCGATTGCTGGGTCGTTGCGCGCGATACCCCCGCCAAATCGCTGCGCTCATGGCGGGGCTTGACCGATGTGCATTTCAACTCGGAGGTGCAACCATGTCGAAACCGAACCCCGTCCCGCTCGAGCCCGCAAAGGTGCGCGAGTTGGCACTTGCCGTCGTGCAGGCCGATCGCTTTCCGTATCTCGCCAGCATCGATGGCGATCAGCCGCGCGTGCGGCCGGTGTCGCCGGTCCGCACCGATGGCTTCACCGTCTATGTCGCCAATCTGCGTGCGTATCACAAGACGCAGGAGATCGCCGCCAATCCGAAGGTCGAGCTGTGTTATCTCGACGACCATCACGACCAGGTCCGCATCACTGGCCTCGCCGACGTGCTCACCGATCGCGCCTTGCTGCAAGAAATCTGGGACGCCAACCCGCTCCTGCGGCAGTACCTCGGCTCCATCGATAATCCGCAACTCATCGTCTATCGCATCCGCCCAACCCACGTCCGCTACATGCGCGAATGGGCGTTCGAGTACCACGAT
>DASRSQ010000305.1:0-6481 GCA_035656475.1 Gemmataceae bacterium
GAACGCTTCGGCCCCGAACGGCTCGTGATCGGCGGCAAATCGATGGGCGGCCGCATCGCCAGCCTGGTCGCCGACGACGCCGGCGTGGCCGGCTTGATCTGCCTTGGCTATCCGTTTCATCCCGTCGGCAAGCCAGACAAGCTGCGCGTCGAGCACCTGAAAGCGATCAAGACGCCGACGTTGATCGTGCAAGGCGAACGCGATTCCTTCGGCAACCGCGCGGACGTCGGCCAGTACAAGCTCTCGCCCGCGGTGCGCGTTCACTGGCTCAAGGATGGCGATCACAGTTTCAAACCGAGAAAGTCCTCCGGCGAGACCGAGCAGTCCAATCTCGATGCGGCGCTCGACACCATCAACACGTTTCTCGCCACGATAGTGCGCGCATAGGACAGGCAGAGCCTGGGAACGAGAAGCGTTGTAGGCTGGAAAGCCTGGCCTGCGCGGGTTAACCTTATTGTGAGAATCCGCGCGCCCGATTTTGTTTGCCGTTGCGTCTAGTGGGAGAGAGCCATGGCCGAGACCGGCCCGCAGGTGGAACGCTATCGCGAGTATCTGCATCTGCTCGCCCGGATGCAGCTCGGGCCCAAGCTGCAAAGCAAGGTCGATTCCTCCGATATCGTTCAGGAAGCCTTGCTCCGCGCTCACGAAGGGGCCGATCAATTTCGCGGCTCCACCTCCGCCGAAGAGGCCGCGTGGCTGCGCCGCATCCTGCAGAACACGCTCGTGGACGCCCTGCGCCACTTCGGCGCCGGCGCACGCAACCTGTACCTCGAACGCTCGCTGGAGGACTCGTCGGCCCTACTCGAACAATGGCTCGCCGCCAACGATTCATCGCCGAGCGAAAAGGCGGTGCGCCATGAAGATCTGTTGCGTCTCGCGGAAGCTCTCGCCCAGCTTCCGGCGGACCAGCGCACTGCCGTCGAGCTGATGCATTTGAAAGGGCATTCGGTCGACGAGGTGAGCAAGATCATGGATCGCACCGCGACCTCGGTCGGCGGCCTCCTGCGTCGCGGCATGAGCAAGCTGCGCGAGTTGCTGGCGAAAGGAAAGTGACGGCATGGACCTCGACAACAGCACCGTCGCCGAGCTCGACCAGCAGATGGATGAGGCCGTCGTCGCCTACCTACGTGCCGAGTCCGCCGGCGCCGCCCCAGATCGCGCGGAGTTTCTGCGGCGCCATTCGGCCATCGCGTCGGAGCTGAATCGCTTCTTCGCCGACCGGGACATGGTGGCCCGCATCGCGTCCCCGATCTGGCAGCAAGCGCCGCCAGCGCCACGCCAAACCTCGCAAACGTTTCCATGGGTGCTCGGCGATTACGAGGTGCTCGCCGAAATCGGCCGCGGCGGCATGGGCGTCGTCTACCGTGCCCGCCAGTATTCGCTCAATCGACTTGTCGCCCTCAAGATGATCGCGGCCAATGCCGGCGGTGCGCCCGACCGCCTGGCCCGCTTCTACAACGAGGCTCAGGCGGCGGCCAAGTTGCAGCATCCCAACGTCGTCCAGATTTTCGAAATCGGCGAGCACGACGGCCAACCCTACTTCGCGATGGAATACGCCGCCTGCGGCAGCCTCGCCCAGCATCTCGCCGGCCGACCGATCCAGTCGAAGCAAGCCGCCCGCATTGTCGAAACGCTCGCTCGCGCCGTCCACGCCGCCCATCGCAATGGCGTCATTCATCGCGATCTCAAGCCGGCCAACATCCTCATCCAGGAGCCCGGCATGAGCGGCAAGACCGAGCTGGATCTGCCCAATCCCGAGGCGTGCCTGAAGATCACCGACTTCGGTCTGGCCAAGCAGATAGACACCGAAGTCGGCACGAAGACCGAGAGCGGCACGATCGTCGGCACGCCGTGCTATATGGCGCCGGAACAGGCGGAAGGCAGGGGGCGCGAGCCGGCGCCGGCGACCGACATCTATTCGCTCGGTGCGCTGATGTATGAGCTACTTACCGGACGGCCGCCATTCGTCGGCGTGACGCGTCTCGACACGCTGCATCAGATCGTGCATGACGAGCCGGTCCCGCCCGGACGACTGCAATCGGCGGTGCCGCGCGATCTGGAAACGATCTGTTTGAAATGTCTGCACAAGGAGCCGGCGAAGCGTTATGCCACCGCCCTGGAACTTGCGGACGATCTGCGCCGTTTCCAGGCCGGCGAACCGATTCGCGCTCGCGCGGCCGGTCGCATCGAGATCGCCTGGCACTGGTGTCGCCGACAGCCGGTGCAAGCGTCGCTCGCGGCGTCGCTGATCATCGCCATCGTCGTCGGCGTATCGCTCGTGTCCTGGCAATGGCTGCGTGCCGAGAGCGAGCTCGAGGTCAGCGTAGCCTTGCGACAGGAGGCGGAAAAACGAGAAAAGATCACCGACAAGCTGCGCCAGGAGGCCGTGGCGAGTGAGGCGCTGACAAAGAAGCTCTACGAGGAGACCGCGGCAGGCAAGGCTGCGGTCGAGAAGCTGCATCAGGAAGCCGTGGCGCGCGAGGTTGCTCTCGACGAAAGCTATCGGCTTGCTCATCTCACGCTCAAGGACTTCATGGTGCACACGGTCGAGCGAGGCGCTCGCGACGGCATGGGCCTTGATCCGCAGCGGCGCGAGTTGCTCGTCAAGTCGCGCGATTATTACAAGCGTTTCCTGGAACGTCGCAAGAACGATCCCGCCTTACGGCAGGAGCTGGCCGAGGTGTCGGGACATCTCGCGAACATCACGCGTCAGATCGGCACGCCGGAAGAGGCGCTCGAGGATTATGGCCGGGCGCTGGGGCTGTTCGAGGAACTGTTGCGCGCGGATCCGGAAAGCGTGCCGCAGAAGTATTCGGTTGCCGTCGTGCACAGCCACATCGGCAGCGTCCAGGCAAGCATCGGCCGGCATGCTGATGCGCTGGCGTCGTTACAGCGATCGCGCAAGCTGCTGGAGGAATCGCTTCGCGTGACGCCGGACGACAAGCGCATCGAGGCGGAGCTGGCATCGACGCTGCACAACATCGCGATGTTGCACTCGGCTGCGAGCCCGCGCGAGAAGGCGCTTGCCGCCTTTGCGGAGGCGCGCGAACTGCAGAAAAAGCTGCTTGCTGCCTTGCCCGACAGTCCGCGCATCCTTGCCAATATCGCGGCCACGCACAATGGCATGGGCGTCCTCCATGGCAGAATCAAGCCTGGCAACGACGACGCGTTCGAAAGCTTCAAGGAAGCCGTCGCCATTCGCGAACGTCTCGCCCGCCGCTATCCCGGCAATCTCGGCATGCAGAACGATCTTGCCGAAAGCCTGTGCAACCTCAGCGACTGCCTGCGACATCGCGGCAAGCTGAAAGACAGCCTTGATCAGGCCGTGAAGGCGATGCCGATTCTCGAAGGCCTGGTGGCGACGAACCCGCACGCCACGCGCTATCGCCTGCAACTCGCGATGTGTTACGCCAACATCGGCATCGCAGGCGTGATCGGCGGCGACGTTCCGCGCGGCCTGGCCGCGCTCGTGGAGAGCCGCAAGATCATGCTGAAGCTGACCGATGAGTTTCCGACGATCCCCGACTATCAGCGGCGGCTCGCCGACTTGCATGAGCGCGTCGCCAGTGCTCATTCGCGCCTCAATCAGCACGAACAGGCCCTGGCGAGCTATCAGGAACAGCTCGTCATCGAGCAGCGCTTCGTGGCAGCCAAGGCGGACGAGCCGAGGTTTCTCAGCAATCTCGCCCTGACGATTCACAACATCGGTGTCCCGCTCGAAGCGATGGGCCGCTTCAAGGAAGCGCGACGGTACGTGATGGAAGCGGTGAAAACGCAACAGCGAGCCGTCGAGCTCGCGCCCAAGGACAAAGATTGCGTCTTTCGGCTCGCGAAGCATTACGCCTTCCTCACGCACCTGGAACGATCGCTCGGCAACCTCGACGTGGCAATGGAGGCAACGCAGAACCGCTCGGAGCTGTGCCGAGACGACGCGGAGCAATTGGTCGCGATCGCTCAGGATCACGCCTTGACGGCCGCCGCCGCGAAGAAAGCGAAACGGGCGAAGCTGCACGTGCGTTGTGCCGACCTGGCCATAGACGCTCTCCGCGCGGCCCTAAAGACGGGCCGCGCGGACATCGATGCCATACGTAAAAACACCGACTTTCGAATCCTGCACGAACGAGAGGACTATCGCAAACTTCTGAACGCTCCCTGAACCGATCGCCCTGTCGAACGGAGTATCCCTGCCCCAGAACGCCCAATCGCCCGCTCACAGCGCAGCCGTACCGCTGCGCATCGGAGTCGGTGCGCGCCTTTACTCCCAAGCCCCGGCATGAGCGCTGCGATTGCCGGGGGTGACGCAGAACATGTCCATTAACTGGTTCTTCTGGAGAAAGAAAATGACTCGCATTCACGCTGTTCTCGCATCCATGCTGGTGGTCGCCGCGCTCACCGCGTGCACGGTTTCGAGCACGCCGCCGCCCAAGGGAGACGGCCCCGCGCCCTCTCCTGGTCAGCCGGCCCCGCCTCCCAAGCAGGCCGCCGCCAAGGATGATCCCGCCGAGCAGCCCGGCATTGACGCCATCAAGAAGAATGGCGGCTACGTCACGCAGGAAGGCGGACACGTGGTCGTCGCCGCCGTCTATCAGCCCAGCTTCACGAACGCCGACATCAAGGCACTCGCCACCCTATCGAAGCTGCGCAAGCTGCAAATCACGAACACCAAGATCACTGGCGAAGGCTTCAAGGAGTTGGCCGGTCTCAAGGATCTCACCGAGTTGCAGGTGAGCCAGAATCCCATCAACGATGCCGGCATCAAGGAAATCGCGACGCTCAAGAACCTGCGGATCCTGCAAATGAACGGCGCCAAGGTCAGCGATCCGATGTTCCGCGAACTCGCGGCTCTGCCCAAGCTCGAAGAACTGCACGCCAGCGGCAGCCTCATCGGCGACAGTGCGGCCATCAACATCGCCGACAAGCTCAAGACGCTCAAGAAGCTGTACATGAACAACACCCAGATTGGCGATGTCGGCGTCATCGAGATCGCCAAGATGCCCGAGCTAAAGACGCTGTCGATCTACGGCACCAGCGTCACCGACAAAGGCCTTGAGGCTCTGCCCAAGCTGAAGACGCTCGAGGAACTAGAACTCAGTTTCGGCTTTACCGACAACAGCGCCAAGATCATCGCGGGCTGCACCAACTTGCAAACGCTGAAGCTGTTCAACAACACCGCTCTCACCGACAAGGGCCTGCAGCATCTCGGCACGCTGTCCAATCTCAAATCGCTCGAGATCCGCGGCGGCAAGATGTCCAACGAAGCCAAGGCCGCGTTCATCAAGTCGCATCCTCTTTGCAGCGTCAAGTACGACTCGCGCTGACGCCAGAAGGCCATGGAGACGCATATGGCGTCTCCACGGTCCGCTTCAAATCCCGTCGAAGTGGTATAACTTGCGGCGACATGGAGCGAATGAGCAGCGAGAGCCTTGTTGATGTGCTCGACGCGCCACGACGCGATCTCTACGCGCGTGGGGGGAGCAAGCGTTGACAATCCGGGCCCGCTCCGATGCTTGCAGCATTCCATTCTTTTCTACACCGACAGCGGGCATTCTTATTCGGATACTTCGTTCCCAAAAGAGCCTACTTCTTGGCGACGAAGTAGCCCACGAAGTTGTTGGAGCTGACGAATTGCTGCCAGGTCACGGTGATAAAGCCGTCGTTGGCGGGAGGGTTGCTCTTGTCGGCGGCATCGACTGTGGAGCCGTTCTCGCGGTCCATACCCCATGGGTTGTAGAGGCGCACTTTCCAGGTGCCGCCTTCATAGTAAACCGACGTGACCGCATAGGCGTGGTTGACGATAATGCCGTCGCTGGTGACGGCGCCGCCGCCGGCGCGGCTCTGGGCGACGACGGCATTGCCGTGGGACAGAGCATATTGCAGCGAAGCCGGATTGGCGAAGGCCATGCTGGTGTAGACGGCTGCATTGCCGGTGAAGGTGTACATTGCGTCCGCGACAGAATAGAGGCGGTTGTTGGTGGCCTTGTTCATCGCATCCCACTGGGACTGCATGTACGATTTGCTTGGATCGATACCGAGCGACTGCAGGCGGGCACGTTGCATTAGGACCATCCAGAACTCGCCGTTGCTGCTGGTGACGACGTCGTTATTGTTGGTCCAACCATCGAAGTAAACCTTCTGGGCCGCGGCGCCGTGCAGTTTGACGTAGTACCAGTGATTTCCGAGGTACTGGATGTCGCTGCTGAAATTGTGCCCCTGCTGGGCAAGCTCGCCGAGGGAGGCATCGGTCTGGCAGAGCGGATTCTGGCCTTGCTGAATGTCAGATTCGGATGTGCCGTCGACAATGGGGGTGAGCGGGTTATAGGTGCGATAGACCTGGTCGAAGCCGGTGCCGCCGGGGATGAGATCATTGCCGGTGCCACAGCGGATGATGTCATTGCCGGCGCCGTCGTAGATGGTGGCGTCGTTCTTTACGGTGGTCAGATCGATGATGTCGTTGCCGTCGTAGCCATAGAGGATCACCTGG
>DASRSQ010000306.1:0-3381 GCA_035656475.1 Gemmataceae bacterium
GGCCTGCGTGAAGAGGAGACTGATGCCGACGAGAGTGAGGAAGAGATCGACGGGAAAGTTGCCAAGGACATCGCGCTTGAAGTTGAGCTGAACGCCGTAGAGGGAGCTGAGGTAAACGCCGATGACCCAGGCGAGGGCCAATGCGAGGAAGCCAGGATGCACCCGATTCGTGCAGGAGAGCACGATGACGACGAACAGCGCGATCAGTGACACCCAGGCGAGGTCCATGCCCGGAACGTAACATCATGCACGCACAGAATCAAGCAAGGTAGAAATATAATTGCCGCCTGTGACTTCCGCTCGCTGAATGTTCGTAGCGAGCGCGAAGCCGCAAGCGGCAAATGGCGGAGCTCACGAATCGCCCCGGAGCATGTAGCCTTCGCCCCAGCAGGTGAGGATGAGCGGCCAGTTGGAGCCCTGGTCGATCTTCTTGCGGAGGTAGCGGATGTAGACATCGACGACGTTCGAGGTCTGCTCGTCATTGCCGTCGTAAAGATGCTCACGAATCATCGAGCGGGTAACGGCCTTGCCGCGATGCTTGGCGAGGAAGCTGAGCAGGTCGAATTCGCGGGGCGTCAACGGGATCAGCTTGCCGGCACGCTTCACCACACGATTGGAAGCGTCAATTTCGAGGTCATAGATACGTTGCGAGGTATTGCGGTTCTGCTGGCCACGGCGAACGAAGGTTCGCAGGCGAGCCATCAGTTCGTCCATGTGGTACGGCTTGGCCACGCAATCATCAGCGCCGGCGTCCAGAGCGTTGACACGATTATTGACATTGCCGTTGGGCGTCGTCACCACGACATAGGAATCGATCCCGCCCCGACGCCATTCTTTCAGGACGGACAGACCATCTGCCCCGGGGTTGTCCACCTCGAGGATAATGACTTTATAATCGGCGACCCGCACCTTGCTGTCCGCTTCTTTGGTGGTGTTGGCCGTTTCCACAACGAAACCTTCCTGAAGCATGGCCCGATGCGTGTCTTGAGATTGTTTTTCAACCAGTAGCGCCTTCATTGTCTTCTCCGAGTTCATCGCTCCGCGCGCCGCACCACTCCCGAGGGCGAAATGAGGCGCGAGGATTAAAATCAATGAAAATTCATCAAGCAACTTGTGCGCCAAAAATGACTTGCGGGTTTCGACTATAGTACGTTTACTCAAATCATTGAAATACAACACGTTACGACGTAATACTTCGTTAAACCGCCAACGGGCCCACGCCGAAAGATTGTGCAAAACTGCACGAAGTTTGCTCAGACTGTTCAAAGTTGCAACGCTGGCTGGTGCAAAATGCTATTTCGTCAAGCTTGCGAATCTACCGAATTCGCCCATCTGACTGGGCTATCGACCATCCAGATGAAACGCCGACTTGAGGGCCGCGAGGGCCTCTGCGCCACGGGCACGTTCGACGACGACGGTGATGCGGATTTCACTGGTGTTGATCATCGCGATATTGATGCCGCGCTCGGCGAGAGCGCCGAACATGCGCCGGGCGACGCCGGTATGGCTGCGCATGCCGATGCCGCTGACGATCAGGCGCGCGATATCGTCGTCGGCCGCGACCGATGCCTTCGCATCGAGCGACTTCACCACTGCCTGCGTGACTTCCAACCCGCGCTGCAGATCGCGCATCGGCACGCTGAACGAGAGCTGCGACACGCCTGCGGATGACGGGTTTCCGACGATCATGTCGACAACAATGCCCGCGGCAGCCACCGCCTGAAAGATGCGCGAGCAATGGCCGATCTTGTCGTCGAGATTGGAAATCGTGATCCGTCCCTGTTCGATGTCGAGCGTCGCGTCGCTGACGACGATATCTTCCATCGACGCGAGCTGCGTCAGCAACTCGTGCTCGCTCCCCGCGTACGCTGGCGGCTTTCCTTGCCCTGCCCCGATTGGCTGCCCCGAGCCCGGCCTCGGCTTGTCGAGCCCGAACGCCTGATGCACCGCCCGCAACGCCTTCACGCCGTCGGCCCGGTCGACGAGCACCGAAATCTTGATGTCGCCGGTCGTGATCATTTTGAGGTTGACGCCCGCCTCCGCGAGGGCGGCGAACATCCGCTGCGCGACGCCGGTGTGCGTCCGCATGCCGGTGCCGACGATCGACACCTTGGCGACGTCCTCCTCATGAATGACGCGCGCCCCGAGCGCCGCGGCCACTGGTTCGAGCGCTTTCAGCGTCGCATGCAGCTCGATCGCCGGCACCGTGAAGCCGATTGACGCCTTCCCCGCCGAGCCGACGTTCTGTGCGATCATGTCGACCGCAATGTTCTTCGCCGCAATCGCCGCGAACACTTCATGGCTCACGCCCGGCTTGTCGGGCACGTCGACAACCGCGATGCGGGCCTCGTCCTTCATCAGCGCCGCACCGCACACGACGACGTCGTGCATCCACGGCGCCTCCGGCACGATCCACGTCCCCTCGACATCGCTGAACGATGACCGCTTCTGCAACGGCACGCTGAACTTCCGGGCAAATTCGATCGATCGCGCCGCCAGCACATTCGCCCCGACGCTCGCCAGCTCCAACATCTCGTCGTAGCTGACGACATCGAGCTTGCGCGCGTCTGGCACCAGCCGGGGGTCGGTGGTGAAGATGCCATCGACATCGGTGTAGATGTCACATCCTGCCTGTTGCTGTTGGCTGTGCTTCATAACGGCCGCCAGCGCGACGGCCGTGGTATCGGAGCCGCCGCGGCCCAGCGTCGTGATATTGCCCGCGTCATCGATGCCCTGGAAGCCAGCGACGATGACAATGTGGCCGCTGTCGAGGGCCTCGCGCAGGCGCGAGGTGGAGATGCTCTTGATGCGCGCCTTGGTGTGGCTCGAGTCGGTGACGATGCCGACCTGGGCCCCCGTGAAACTGATCGCTTTTTCGCCGAGCTCCTGGATTGCCATCGCCATGAGGGCAATGGAAATCTGTTCGCCGGTGGAGAGGAGCATATCCATCTCGCGCGTCGGCGGATGCTCGCTGATCTCCCTGGCCAGCTCGATGAGCTCATCGGTGGTGTCGCCGCGGGCACTGACGACGACGATGACCTGATTGCCCGCTTTCTTGGCCCGAATGGCGGTGCGCGCCGCATTCATGATCCGCTCTTTGTCCTTGACGCTCGACCCGCCGAATTTCTGCACGACCAATGCCACGATCGAAATCTCCAGGGAATTTGCGTGTTTTTTGTAATATAGGAGGGGGCTCGGAAGGTGACCAAGGCTTCGTCGTGTCAGGCTGGAAAGCCTGACCTACGGGAACCGTTCGGAGGATCCTGCGATGCTCCTCAAACGCCTCTACTGGGTGACGACAACGCTGACCGCCTATCTGCTCCTTGCCCCGGCCCATGCAGGGGAACCGAAAGCGACGACGCCGCTGGCGTTGCATCCTGG
>DASRSQ010000307.1:0-4017 GCA_035656475.1 Gemmataceae bacterium
ATATCGCGCTTGCACAGCGTGACAAAGTTGACGATTTGCGGTGGTCTCTACAACGACGGGGATGTCGCGCCGCTCGCTGCCTTGGGGCATCTCGAAGAATTGGAGACGTCTGAAAATGACCGGATCGATGGTACCTACACCCAGTTTCTTCCGGCTCTTAGGCAGTTAAAGAACCTCGCTCCAGGAAGCTCTATTACAGACGATGGCCTAGGGTGCATATCGCGATTGCTCTTGTTAAAAACGCTGTTCCTCGAGGGTTCGTTTTCAGATGTCGGAATGTTGGAGCTTAGGGCACTGCAACGTCTGGAGACACTTTACGTGACGGCAGAACAGGTCACCGACGACAGCGTCAATGTCATTGCGGCATTAAGAAAGCTAAGGCGCCTGGGTCTGGATGCGCCGCGTTTCACGGACGCCGGCGCGCTTGCACTTTCGCGGTGTCGCGAGCTTGAGTATCTGGCAATCTTCAAATCGGCGCTGACCGCGGTCGGACAACAACGACTGCGCGACGCGATGCCAGATTGTGAGATTCAGTTTTTCGGAAATCTTCACGCAAATACAGACGCCGACGAACAAGAATGAACCAGACGCGCGCGTTCGATGCCGCGATGAAGAGAACTTACGACTAAAGTGACACTGAGTGGGATCGTGCGTAGCGCTTGCCCACCAAACATGGAGTTCAGGCTTTGATGGGCAATCATCTCGACCAAACGAATCGCCCCTCGCTACAAGAATTTGGCGGCTGGTACAACCTGGGCTATGAGCGGCCGGATGGGATTCCCGTCCTGCATTCCCAACCGTGGGTGCCGGAGTTCGAGCACGCCGAATTCTTTGAACTGTACATGGCGGAGAATGCCTGGTTCGAGAAACTTGTGCCCGCGTCAGCGCTCAAGCCGTTCGACCCGATCGCCGATCCTCCCATGTTCGTCAAGAGCGACGCCGACGATCGAACGTTGTGCGTATGTCCAGATTTCGACTATCTCACCCTCGATCTGATCAAGCGAATTCAACGTGAGTTTCTCGGCAGGCATCCGCTTTGGCGGGTCGTGCTTGCGGCAGACGACCCTTCCTGCTGCATCGTCATCTATCCGGACACAATCCGTTTCGGTAATTTGCCGCTGAACATTTCGCCTGAAGAGGCACTTCGAGATCTCAGTGCCCGCGCCATTGCTCTTCGCGACGCACGTGAGCGCCCTAGGCGCGACCGCGTGAACTTCGTGCAACATCGCCTGCCGGGCGCCGTTCGATCGATCGGAAATCGGCCGTTCGTTGTGATCGGCGCGCTCGACAACAACCGTCATGAAGATGATGCTGACGACCGATTGACGATTTTCCTGCTCACGCGTTCTGACCAAGCTGGTTTTGCGCTAAGGGGACCTCCTGACATCGCCGGTGGTATCATCGGGACCGGTGACAGATTCAACGTCGACCAATCCGGAACAATTGTTAGTGACGAGACGCCCGAAGCGGCCGTCGCATATCGCGTCTCATTCTGGCACCCGCCCGCCGGGTACCATGGACCACTCACCATCGTCAACCGACACACTGGGGAGCAGTATCCTTACGAACTGAAGGCCGAAGACATCACGCGCATCCCGCCGTCGTAGAGGACCGCCCTACAGCTTCACGTTCTCGCGCACGGGCTTGGGCTTTTCCAGCTTGCGCAGGCGGTCGTTGGGATTGCCGCCGCCACCGCCGCCGTTGTTTTTACGCGGCTCGTCGTAGCCGACGTGCTTCTCGGTCCATTTCCAGCCCAGGGGCTCCTTAAGCTCGCGATCGGCCAGATAGGCCCAGGGCGTGCCGGGATGCTGCTCGCGGACGCGGGTTAGGTATTCACGCGATTGGGTGGCCATTTTCTCCAGCGCGCTGGTGGCCGTGACTTCGTCGGCCGGCGTGAGCACCCATGTGTCGCTGTCGTCTTTTTCGAACTTCATCCCGCCCTTGGCCTTGGCCAGCATCGTGTTGTAGGCCGAGGTGCGGACCATCATGGCCAGCACGCGCCCCATGGCCAGGTCGTAGCCGGCTTGCCAGCGCGCGCCGGTCAACTTCGCGCGATCCTTCTCGCCCAGCTTCAAAATGCCGTACAAGTCTTGCAACCGTGGCTCGACGATGGCGGCCGAGCGCTGGGCGATGTCCAACTCTTGCTTGAGGCCGGCTTCGCTCCGTTTGGGGAACATCAATCGCGGCCGGTCCATCGCCTCGACCATCGAACTCTGCGCCGCCTTCACCAGGGCCGCCCGCGCCCCGTTCTCCTTCAACAGTTGTTCGTACTGCCGGGGGGCAACGTAGTCGGGCAAGTAATTGCGCATGATCGAGGGATCGAAGAACTGGTTCATTCGCGCGGCCATATCGGCGGTGCCCTTCGCCTTTCCCTCGCCGGAAGGCCGGTTCGGATGCACGGCGAAGTAGATGCCATGCGTGGCCACGGACAGCCGCGTCAGGCCATAAGGACCAAAGCCCGAGTCGATCGCCGCGAGTGGATCAAAGTCACGGCCTGAAAAGCCGAGTTGCACGTTTTCCGGCATGGCCGATTCCGGGCCCTGATCTACCGGCAAATCCCGCGCGGCATATTGCGGGTCGGGATCGACGTAATGCACGAAGGCCTGCCGCTGGCCGAACGGGGCGGGTACGCCGATCACGTAGACCGGCATGGCGTACCGCTTGCAGATATCAATGGCCCCTTCCTGGCGGTCTTCGTCATTGCCGGCTTCGTCCGTGACGACGATCAGCATGACGTTGCGCCGCGGGTTGCCGGTGCGAAACTTCTGATACTTGCGGGCCGCCTCGGTCACGGCCGTGAAGGTCAGCTCGATGCCGCTTTCGTCGACCGGGATTTCGCGAATCGCGCTTTTGATCTGTTCCAGATTGTCGGTCGGGGATTTGAGGCGGAAGCTGATTTCCTGGCCAAAGGCAACGATGCCCGTCAGTAGCGGCTCGCTGCCGTGCTTGATAAATTGATCGGCGCCGCGCGATTGGATGATGTTCAGCTCTTTATAGATGTGATCGAAGCGCTGCTCGATGGCGTTGCGCTGCGCTCGCATGCTTTCCGACTGATCCAAGAGCCAGACGACCAGCGTGGGGCGCTCGTCGAGCGAGACGAGAATTTCCTGGGTGATGCGATCGACGGCCCCCTCGGCGCCCTTGACGCCTACGCCGGCGTCGCCGGCCACGGCCAGACGTTCGTTGAGATTAGGTGCCGACGAGAGGTCGGCGATTACCGGGATATCGGCCTGGCCGATGTCTGACGCTTCCATGTGGCCGGTTTCGATGCGTGCCACGTCCGCCAGGTTGGGAGCCGTGGCCAAGGCCATGGACGTGCCTTGCAGTCCGTTGCTACCGACTTCCTCGCTCGTGCCTGTCGCTTCGCTGTACTGCACCTCTTGCAGGTCCGCCGCGGCTTCGGCGGCGTCGAGCGACGAGAGGACAACGCCCGACTCTTTGCTGGGGAGATGTTGCCAGGCGAGCGCCAGCCCTACCAGCAGCGAAAGATGCACACAGAGGCTGGCAGCCCAGGAGATGCCGTCCCGTTCGATGGGGACGGATTGGAGCCAATTTCGCACGACGCCGCTCATCGACGGCTACCTCTTCGATCCGACTTCTCTGCAACCGGTCGGCGTGCGCCGTTCCGCAAGCGCCGCTGGCCCGACCGACTCTGGCTGCCTGGTCGGCTTTCGCCCAGTCTCTTTGATCTATTGTCAAGACTTTTCACGGCGAATGCAAGGGAAAGACAGGCCCGGCGATTTGCCGCGGCGTGCGGTTTCGCCGGTTGCTTCGGCGGTAAACGCTTGCGAGTTTGCGACCGGTGGCTGACCGGTTTTGCCAAGCCCACGGTGCCAGGGGAGCCCGAGCAATCGATGTTTGACCGTCCGGAATACCCCATCTACCATGAAATCCGGTGCTCGATTCTCCGCTCTTGCGCATGGCGTCGACCGCTCGAACGTATGTCCAACGATCCAGCTCACTATGC
This sequence comes from Gemmataceae bacterium, assembly GCA_035656475.1. GTDB lineage: Bacteria > Planctomycetota > Planctomycetia > Gemmatales > Gemmataceae > SIAQ01. The sequence continues at coordinate 3,968 of DASRSQ010000307.1, forward strand.
CTGGCGCCGCGCGAAAAGCCGTTTGGGATCGGGCGCATGGCTGACGTTGT
>DASRSQ010000308.1:0-2994 GCA_035656475.1 Gemmataceae bacterium
CCCGGCAACATCGCAACATCATGATCCAGGCAATCGTTTTTGACGCGGTCGGAACGCTGATTCACGTGCAACCCTCGGTGGCGACGATCTACGCCGAGGTGGGGGCACGCTTCGGCAGTCGCCTCGATGCGGACTCGGTGCAGCGGCGTTTCCACGCCGCCTTCGCCCGGCAAGATCGGCTCGACGAGGAAGCAGCCTGGCGCACCAGCGAAGAGCGCGAGCGTGCCCGCTGGCGCACGATCGTCGGCGAAGTTCTCGATGATGTCATCGACATTGATGGCTGCTTTGACGCGCTGTACGGCGCATTTGCTCAGGCGACGTGTTGGTCGTGCGAAGCGGACGCCGCCGAACTGTTGCCTCAGTTGCATCAGCGAGGACTGCGGCTGGCGATGGCGTCCAATTTCGATGCGCGTCTGCCGGGCGTGATCGCGCACATGCCGGCGCTGGCGGGGTTGGATCCAATCGTTGTGAGTTCCACCGTCGGCTGGCGCAAGCCAGCGCCGCAGTTCTTCCGCGCTGTCGCCGAGTCACTCGCGCTGCCGCCGGAGGCGATTCTGTTTGTGGGCGACGATCATGGCAACGATTTCGTCGGGGCGAGCGAGGCGGGCATGCGGGCGCTACTATTTGATCCGCGTCGCCGGCATCTTCATCTCAACGAGGCGCGTTTGGATCGGTTGATGGAACTTGCAATCGATAAGTGTTGGTGAACGACTCACGGCCTAAGCGAATGCCTTGAGCCGTGCAGGATGCGAAGAATGCTTACCGTTCGGCCTTCCACAATGAACAGGATGCGATAACGGATTTCTTACAGGAACGCGTCAGCCTCCGGCGCCAAGGAACACGCTTCGGGAAATGATCTTAGCGAATCGATTGTCTTGAAAAGCTCGTAAACCACCGCGCCGCCATGCGCTCGTATTGCTGGGCAATGCGGTCGACCACTTCGGAGGCGTCGGCAAGCGCTTCTGCCGACAAATAGACTCATATTCCATGCTTGGCGCGAACCTGCTGGGCAAACTCGTCCAGGCTCACCGTGCGACCGGCTCGAACATCGTCGAGTCTTCGTTGAATGACCGCGATACTCTCCAACCGCTCGATCAACTCATTCAAAAGCTTGCGGGAAGTCTCGTCCTTGATCGCATATCGTTTTCCACCTTCGATCTGAATGATGATCGGCCCCCGTCGCTGGCGGTTTGGACGTCGAGGTCCGCGGATTGTGTAGTTGAACCCATTTCACAATGCTACCAGGTTCACAGAGTCCCATCGACAAGGGACGCGAGTCAATCGATGTCGTATAATATCCAAGAAATCTCCATTCCCTGGAGCTTTCACCATGTTTGACCGCTTGCCTCTCGATCGCATTGCCTATCAAGGCATCACCTTTGACGACGTTCTCCTGGAGCCGGGCTACAGCGACGTGTTGCCGCGCGATGTCGATGTGCGCACGATGCTGACGCGCAATGTTCGCCTCAACATCCCCGTCGTATCGTCGCCAATGGACACGGTGACCGAAAGCGAGCTGGCGATTGCGCTGGCGCAAGAGGGGGGAATCGGCATCATCCACAAAAACATGGCAATTCATGCCCAGGCCCGAGAAGTGGAAAAGGTGAAGCGAAGCGAGAACGGCATTATCACCGACCCGGTCACGCTCACGCCTGACGAAACGGTCGAGACGGCCCGCAAGATCATGGAAGTGCAGCACATCTCCGGCATTCCGATCACCATCGATGGCCACCTGAAAGGCATCATCACCAAGCGCGATTTGCGGTTCATCACCGACAATCAGCAGCGCCTGGCGGAGGTGATGACCAAGGAAAAGCTCGTCACCGCCCCGGAAAATACGCCGCTTGAAGCGGCTGAGCAGATTTTGACGGAAAATAAAGTCGAGAAATTACTGCTCGTGGACGAAAAATATAAACTGAGAGGCCTCATCACCATTCGCGATATCGACAAGATGAGCGCCTTTCCGTCGGCGTGCAAGGACCAGCGCGGCCGACTCAGGGCCGGCGCAGCCGTCGGCGTCCACGACTACGAGCGGGCCGAGGCACTGATCAAGGCCGACGTCGATGTCCTTGTCGTTGACTCTGCCCACGGACATTCGAGCAACGTCATCGAAACCGTCCGGACGATCAAGAAACGGCACAACATCGACGTGATCGCCGGCAACGTCGCAACTGCTGCCGGCGCCAAGGCGCTGGCGGACGCGGGAGCCGATGCGGTGAAAGTCGGCATTGGACCCGGATCGATCTGCACGACGCGTGTGATCTCCGGCGTCGGCGTGCCGCAGGTGACGGCGGTGGCGAGTGCGTGTTCGGGCCTCAAGGGACTCGGCATTCCAGTGATCGCCGACGGTGGCATTCGCTACTCCGGCGACATCGTGAAGGCGCTTGCCGCGGGAGCCCACACGGTGATGCTGGGCAGCTTGCTTGCGGGACTGGCCGAGAGCCCAGGGCAGCTCATCATCTACAAGGGACGCAGCTTCAAGATTTACCGCGGCATGGGTTCGATCGGCGCGATGGTCGCGGGATCAAGCGACCGCTACCGCCAGCAGCCCGGGAGCACCACGAGCAAGCTCGTCCCTGAAGGTGTCGAGGGACGAGTGCCATACAAGGGAAACCTGGCGCCGTTCGTGTATCAGCTCGTCGGCGGTTTGCGGGCGGGCATGGGGTATTGCGGCACCCGAAACATGGAAGAGTTGCGCACGAAGTCCCAGTTCATCTTGGTGTCTGGGGCGTCGGTGCAGGAGAGTCATCCGCATTACATTCTCATTACGCAGGAAGCACCGAACTACTCCTCGCGCTCGGCGACCCAGTCGGGCAATGACGATCATTAGCCTGGCGGCGGGGTTGATGCTGGCGGGCAGTGTGCAGGCGCAGCAGACGGTGACGCCGAAGTTCGTGCCCGTGGGGCAGCGCGTCGATTCGTCGTCCGACGTGGTGCAGGCGGCCTACACCCAGCCGCTCTTGCCGGCGCCGGTGCAGCCGAAACAGGAATTGC
>DASRSQ010000309.1:0-4712 GCA_035656475.1 Gemmataceae bacterium
AGAATAGCCAACCAAGCTGCGAGTGTGTACTACCAATGATGGTGCACCATGAAACGCCCCTTCTCCCGCTCGTACCAAAAATGATTCCGGGTGCTATCGTGACCCGAGCTCCATCAAGCTACGAACATGACAAACGTAGGCGACCGGACCCGCGTTGCGCGCACATCAAACACAGCAAAAAAACAATCGATATCGTATCAGTCTCGGCGTTTTGAATGCCGATGTGGTGATGGCGCACGAGCAGATATTCGGGCGTGTGGACCCGGCTGACGACTACAGGTTGAGAGATAGTACGTGGATAGATGCGTAGCAGGGGCGCGTCAAATCGAAAAGTCCGCACAACGTATGTAGCTATCGCTAGGCTGCTCGTAAGGAGATCATGTTGGATAGCCAGCCTGATGATTCTTCACCCTCTTCTTTCATGCAGGGCCTAAGCCAAGAGGAAGCTGACGAAAGATTGAAGTCTGATGGCTTCAACGAGCTTCCGCGCCAGGAGCACCGGACGTCCCTTGCGATCGTGCTGGAGGTCTTGCGAGAGCCGATGCTGTTACTACTGCTCGCAGGCGGCGCGATCTACCTTCTGCTGGGTGATCTTCAGGAAGCTCTGATCCTGCTTACCTTCGCCAGCATGTCGGTGGTGATCACCGTGGTCCAGGAAACGCGCACCGAACGTGTCCTGGAGGCATTGCGCGATCTGACCAGTCCGCGGGCGCTGGTAATTAGAAATGGTGTGCACCGGCGCATTCCCGGCCGTGACGTGGTTCGTGGCGACATCGTCATGCTCGCCGAGGGAGACCGAGTCCCGGCCGACGCGACGCTTCTGCAATGCCGCGAATTGCAAGCTGATGAGTCGCTGCTGACGGGTGAGTCGGTGCCGGTACGGAAGGCTATGCCATCAGGCAAGCCGTCGTTGGCCGTCAGGCCTGGAGGCGATGATCTTCCTTATGTTTATTCTGGCTCGTTGATCGTGCGTGGCAACGGCATCGCCGAGGTCTTCGCCACGGGATCGAGGAGCGAGATCGGCAAGATTGGCCAGTCGCTCCAGGGCCTGGAGACGGAACCGCCGCGACTGCGCGGCCAGACTGCCCGCCTCGTGCGCCTCTCAGCCATCGGTGGTGGGCTCGTCAGCCTTGTCGTGCTGGTGCTCTACGGCCTACTGCGTGGCGGCTGGCTCGAGGCCGTGCTCGCGGGCATCACCATCGGCATGGCAATGCTGCCCGAAGAGTTCCCGGTAGTGCTGACCGTGTTCATGGCCATGGGCGCGTGGCGGATTTCGCGCGCCCGCGTGCTGACACGCCGCGCCGCGGCCATTGAGACGCTAGGCTCGGCGACGGTGCTGTGCACCGACAAGACCGGCACGCTCACCGAGAACCGGATGTCGGTCGCCGAACTGCGGCCGAGCTGGGGCAGCACGATTTCTGGGAACGCAGCCTTGAACGCAACGCTGCCGACGGACATTCGGGATCTGGCTTTGCACGGCCTTTTGGCTAGCGCACCCGAACCGTTCGATCCAATGGAGAAAGCGTTCCATGACTTCGCAAAGGAACGGATCCTAGACGGCCCACTGACGTCGCAAGCCGGTTGGAAGCTAATTCATGGCTATGGATTGCAGCCCAGCCTTCTTGCCGTCACCCAGGTCTGGCAAACGGGCACGCAGCAGGCCGGGGTTACTGTCGCGACGAAGGGCGCGCCGGAGGCCATCGCCGACCTCTGCCGTCTCGCCGAGGCGGATCGCGCCACCGTTAGGCAAGCCGTCGATGCGATGGCGACGGAGGGTCTGCGTGTCCTGGGCGTAGCGAAAGCAACCCACAAGGGAGAGTCATTTCCGGAGACGCCGCACGGCTTCGCTTTTACGTTTCTGGGGCTCGTCGGCCTCGCCGATCCCCTGCGGCCGAGCGTGCCGCAGGCCGTGAAGGACTGCCGCGCCGCCGGCATCCGCATTGTCATGATCACCGGCGATCATCCGGCGACGGCCCGCGCGATCGCGCACCAGGCCGGCCTCGTTGACGGTGGCGCCGTCCTGAGCGGGGAAACGATCGAGATGCTTGGCGAGCGGGATCTGAAGGAGTGTGTCCGCACCGCGACCGTATTCGCGCGCATCATGCCAGAGCAAAAGCTCCGTATCGTTCAGGCGTTGAAGGCCGACAACGAGATTGTCGCGATGACCGGAGACGGCGTCAACGACGCGCCCTCGCTGAAGGCGGCTCATATCGGCATCGCCATGGGCGGGCGCGGTACTGACGTCGCACGCGAAGCCTCGGCGATTGTGCTGCTCGACGACGATTTTGGCTCCATCGTCACCGCCGTCCGGCTGGGACGGCGCATATACGACAATTTGCGAAAGGCGATGGGCTTCATCTTTGCCGTGCATGTACCCATCGCCGGGCTGGCGCTGCTACCCCTGATCCTCGGCCTGCCCCTCATCTTCAGCCCGATCCACATCGCCTTCCTGGAAATGGTGATCGATCCGGTCTGTACGCTGGTCTTCGAGGCGGAGGCCGAGGAGGAGGATGTCATGCGCCGTCCGCCGCGTTCGCCGGCGGAGCCGTTGTTCTCCTGGCCGCTCGTCTTCTGGAGCGTACTGCAAGGCCTTTTGGTGTTCGTGCTGGTCGGCACGATCTTCGTTATCGGCTCGCGGCGCGGCATGCCAGCTGACGAAGTGCGCGCGCTGACGTTCTTCTCACTGGTCTTATCGATCGGAAGCTTGATTCTCATCAACCGATCGTTCAGCACCTCCCTCGTCACGGCGATCCGACAGCCTAACCCGATTCTGGCGTGGATCATCGCCGCAGTCGCCGCCGTTCTCGCGCTCAGCCTGCTGGTGCCGGTTCTGCGGAGCCTGTTCAGCTTCGGCCCGCTGCACTGGGACGATCTCAGCCTGACGCTAGGCGCTGCGATAACTGTTCTGGTCGTGCTCGAGTTCACTAAGGCGTTTTGGCGTGACCGGCTTCGGTTCTGACTCTCTTGCTCTCGTGCAACGCAGAGCAAAAGCGCAACTGGCGGTACGCTAATGAGCTTTAACGAAGCACTTGATGTCGTGCATGGGCGTTGCAATGCGCGATATTGCTATCTTGACTGAGCATGAACTCATCTGTCTATGTGACAATCAGGACATAACTGAGCGACGGATTTTCACGGAAGATTTCACGAAAGAAGCGGTTCGGCTGACAGAAACCAGTGGCCGAACGGTTGGGCAAGTTGCCGATGATCTGGGGATCGGGTTGTCCAGCCTGACGCGGTGGAAACGGCAATACCGGGAAGCCGATCTGCTGGCGGGCCCGCATGAGGACGCGGCCAAGGAACTGGCACGGCTTCGTAAAGAGAACGAACTCCTTCGCCAAGAGCGCGAGATCCTGAAGCGGGCCGCAACTTTTTTCGCCAAGGAGGGAAGTCGATGAGGTTCGAGTTCATTGATCAGGCGAAGAAGGAATTCCCCGTGCATCGCCTGTGCGACGTTCTTGGTGTCAGCGAGAGCGGATATTTTGCCTGGAAGGGTCGTCCTGCCAGTCGCCGGCAGGGTGAGGACATGGTCCTGCTGGCGCATATCCGTGCGCAGTTCTCGACGTCCAGCGAGACCTATGGCGCACCGCGCATGCACGCCGAACTCACCGAAGAGGGGCTTGCTGTCGGGCGGCATCGCGTTGCTCGGCTCATGCGCGACAATGGTCTGAAAGCCCTGCAGAAGCGCCGCTACAAGAAGACCACTGATAGTTCCCATGGCAGCCCAGTCGCCGCCAATCTCCTCGATCAGGACTTTGCTTGCGACCGCCCCGAAATCCGCCGTCCGGCCTAATCCAACACACCGATCGCGGCAGCCAATACTGCTCACACGATTATCAGCGGCTCCTGAAAGCGCACGACATCATCCCGTCGATGAGCGGAAAGGGCAATTGCTACGATAACGCGATGGTGGAAACGGTGTTCAAAACGATCAAGAGTGAGCTGGTCTGGAGAACGATCTTCCAGACCCGCGCCGCCGCCGAATGGGCCCTTGGCCGATACATCGACGGCTTCTACAATCCACGTCGACGACATTCCGCTCTGGGATACAAATCGCCGGCATCATTCGAGGCCACACTGCCCACCTCAGAGTGAAAGCCTCTCCACTAAACCCGGGCAAGTCCACTGCCCCGCTTGGCGCCTTTAATGGCGCGGGCGAGGGATGCTTCGGTGAAGGGAAGACGGTCAACACCGGCGCCTATCGTGACCCCACTCCGCCGAAGCTTTCTCAATTTCCTTCAGGACGTTACTGCTCATCCTTCCAGCGAAGTGAGCCCGGCGCCGATTCACAGACGACACGACGCACACACCACGGGACGTCGCTACGTGTCGATCCCGAACGCTCTGCTATCTGGCTTCCATCTGTCGTGCGATCACAGCATTTGCTTCCCGGATCGCGCGACCTTCGTCGTCGGTCCGTTCCAAGCATTCGTTGGCGACTTTCGCCCAGAGCACTTTCAGCTCCCACGAGGTCGCCTTACGGGTATGCCTTTCGGCGTCATTGGGTGTCCATGGCATCTGACTCGAACTCCCGTAAAAGCGTTTAGTCCGACAACATACGCAATACGTTTAAGCCGCGGACGATGTGAAATTTCATACAAATTAGTTTGAATTGATGTCCTTTTCGAAAATCGTTCGCAGCAATCGCCATAGCTCGCGATGCCCGGCGCTTTGGCCGCCTTGCTTGAGGTAATCGCAAATGTCCATCCTCG
>DASRSQ010000310.1:0-7105 GCA_035656475.1 Gemmataceae bacterium
GATTTCCGGATCGCTGGGCCGAACCCACAAGCATTTGTCGAGGTGATTGGCGGCTGCCTTGAAGTCGCAGCGGTCCAGGGCCTCGACCGCGGCATTGTAATGCCAGCTGCCCCACACACTCAGGCCCACCTGGTAACCCGCCACGCCGATCACGAGAAGGAGAACGATGACCACCGCGATCCGAACTCGCCGATCACGGATGGACAACATGACAAACCGCTCCGATCGAGATTCCTTGCAGGAAAAACCAGGAATAGCCTGGCAATCATTCTAGCATATACAGGCCGCTGGCTTGACTCGTCCGGTCAAGGTTGCTTCGTCAGATTCGCCAAACGGTCGCGCGCGCTGGCCATGCCGGGCCGATGACGCAATGCCTCGCGGTAGGCGTCCGCCGCTCCCTTGCGATCGCCGCTTGCCTCCAGGCATTCGCCGAGGCTGAAGTGGGCCTGGGCGTCCTGAGGTCGCAGCTCAACAGTCGCGAGATAGGCGTCGGCGGCTTCCTTGTACTTGCGCTGCTCCTGACGATAGAAGCCAACGTAATACCAGTGCTCTGCCTTGTCGAGCGACGGGGCCAGGGCGATGGCTTTTTGGAATGCCTCCTCCGCGCCGGCGTAATCTTTCATGTCGCCGAGCCCTTTGCCGAGAAATCCCCACGCCGTGTGAGAATTGGGATACGCCTCCACCGTCGATTTGAGGAGCGAGACGGCCGATTCGAGGTGGCCTTGCTGTGCCATCTGAGACACTTGTTTGAGGCGGCCATTCAAACCGACTTGCAGGCGGCTGACCTGATCCAGTCCCGCGTCCGGCCACGCGGCGTCTTCCGGAAGCGTCAGCATCCGCTTCCGCTCGGCATCGGCGGCAGCATGATCGCCCAGACGTTCGTAGGCAGCGACGCGCAGGGCGCTGACACGCTTGCGGAAAATCGGATTCTCGGCAACAGGCTCCGCGTAACGCAGCGCGTCCTTGTATTGCTGCCGCGTCATTGCCAGCTGTGCGAGGCCGAGGTTGGCATACGCCGAGTCGGGCCTCTCCTTTAACACGCGCCGATATCGGGCCTCTGCTTCGTCGAAACGTCCTTGCGTCATCAACAAGCCGCCCAGCTTCGCGGTGGGAAGCGAGTCCGCCTGCGTCAACTCGGCGGCTTTTTCGAGATACGGGATCGCCGTGAACGGATCCTCGCCTCGCGTGGCAATCAATCCCTGCAGGTACGGCCAGCGCGGGTCCTTGGCGTCCAGGTCAGCGGCGGTCCCGTAACAAGCAAAGGCCTGATCGTAGAAGCCGTGCGCATGCAACACCATCGCCAGCTTGCCCCAGGCTTCTTCCGAACGCGGCTTCGCTCTCACGTCGGCACGAGCCTTGGAGATGGCCTCGCCGATTTCCGGATCGACATCGGCGAGATCGATTTCTGGAATTGCTGCGACGCGTGGTTTCCAGCCTTGATACGCCCACCAGCCGCCCGCTGCCAAGCCGAGAATAAGGAGGATTCCCAGCACGAGGCGTCGACGCCGCCAGATCGGAGGCGCTATGGTCGGCGCGGCCGCGGTCGTAGGTGCGACGCCGGCCGGACTACTTGGCCTGGACGGATTGGCCTTTTCCACGTTGCACCTCGAACACCCGATCCACGTCAGGACACTGGAAACGTTCCAGGCTGCCGTCCGGCCACAGGACCTCGATAGGCTCGATCTTATCCGCTGCGCCAAGTCCGAAATGGGCGCGCGGATCATTGCTGCACATGTAACTGTAACCTGGCTGAACCAGGCGCTGCCAGCGACGATTGCCGGCCTGGACGCGGATCTCGGCGCCAATGGCGTCGCGTTTGAGCGCGGGATCGACGGCGCGGACGATCAGCCAGTGGCCGCGCCGCGGGACGACGTTGCGCAGGATCTGGGCGGGGCCACCGATTACGGTCACCACCAGATCGAGCCCGCCGTCGCCGTTCAGATCGCCGACGGCCAGGCCACGAGCCACGTTGGGTTTGCCACAGAGCGCGGGATTGTCCTCGGAGCGGTCGTGAAAATGGCCGCGTCCGTTGTTGACGAACAACTGGTTGCGTTGCGCGTAGGCATCCCAGAACTGAGTCGTTGGAGGTCCCATGCGAGCAACGCCGCCGTTGACCATGGCGATGTCCAGGGCGCCGTCGTGATCGAAATCCGCCATGACGGTGCCGAACGCGGTGCCGCGCCAGCGGCGTGTGGTTAGGCCGACTGCGCTGGCCTTTTCCTCGAACAAGCCGCGCGGCCCTTGCTTCCAAAAGCCGTGCTCCTCGCTCATCAGATGCGTCACGAACAGCGCCGGCAAGCCTTCGCCGTCGACATCGCCATAGGCGATTCCCATGTTGGCCTGTCCCTGGCCGAAGGAGTTGTACGCGACGCCGCGGCGCACCGCCTCTTCCTTGAAAGTGCCGTTCTTCTGATTGATCCACAGGTGGTTGGCCTTGCCATCGTTGGCGATAAAGATGTCGGGCCAGCCATCGCCATTGAAATCGGCGCAGAAGACGCCCAACCCCGGCCCCGGCGCGCTGCCTAGGCCGGCGGCCTGGGTGCGATCTTCGAACCCGAGCCACTTCCCGTCCTTGTCACAGCCACGATTCCGGTAGAGTCTTGAAACGGCCCCTTTGAAGAGATCGGGCCCGCAATAATCGCGATGCCCGCCCTTGGCCGTATTGCCGCACGGCTGCGTCTGCGATAGCTCGACGTAGTTGACGACGACGAGATCGAGCCAGCCATCGCGATCGTAATCGACAAAGCTGGCCGACGTTCCCCACATCGGATTGTCGATTCCCGACTCCGCAGCAGTCCATTCCGTGAAGTTCCCCTTGCCTTGATTAATGAAGAGTCGCGTGGCGCCGTATTCATTAACCAACAAATCGACCAGGCCGTCGTTGTTCACATCGGCCGTCGCGACCCCCATGCCGAAGCCGGCAACGTCGACTCCTGATCCGGCGCTGACGTCCTTGAACGTGCCGTCCGGCTGCTGGTGGAAGAGTTGGTTCTTGGACTTGGATTTCGGCCCGGCGTTGTGGATCAGATAAATGTCTAGCCGGCCGTCGTTGTCGAAGTCAAACAGGGCTACGCCCGAGCCGACCGACTGCGGAAAAAAATAGCTGCCGTCGATCGGACCGGGATCATGGACGAAATCGATTCGTGATTCTGCCGTCACGTCTGCAAACCAGGCTGGCCCCGCTTCCGTTTTGGGCGCGTCCGTCACTGGCGTACGATTGCATCCGGCGACCAGAAGACACGTGATCCAGAGAGATAAGTCCCGGAATAAACGCCAGGGCATGCATGGCTCCCTGGTTAAAGTTAGAAAGTGAGTGGCGTTAACCGTTCATGTTACTACGCAAAACCGGTCCGGTCCAGCCCATCGGTTTTTTGCTCCCCCTCTTTCTGTACGGCAAAGCGCATAATTAAGGTAAAATAATGAAAAATAATGAATTTTTCTGTTGCGAGCCCCGATTTGATCTGCTAAATATAAGAAAATTGTCTTCGTGCGAATTTTCCTCATTTAATTAATTTGACTTTCTATTTCGTTCCTCTTCTGGGAGATGTTTCCATGACCCGTTTCCCTTACCGGCGGGGAGCGTTCACGCTGATCGAATTACTCGTCGTGATCGCCATCATCGCCATTTTGATCGCGCTGCTCGTGCCAGCGGTCCAGAAGGTCCGCGAAGCTGCGGCACGCACGCAATGTATCAACAACCTCAAGAACATCGGCCTCGCCTTGCATAGCTTTCACGACGCCAACAAGCGACTTCCCCCGGGTTGCGCCGCGGATCAGATTCCGTTCGGCACCCTCGCGAACCCCAGCGGACATGGCAGCTCATGGAAGGTCTACATCCTGCCCTACATCGAACAGGGTGCCATCTTCTCCAAGTGGCAGTTCAACGGCGGCAGCGGCTGGGAAAGCACGAACAACGCCGTCGTAGCCGGTATAACCATTCCCGTCTATCGTTGCCCGTCGTCGACGTTGCCTCCCTTCGATTCCTACGGCGGTAACCCCGGCGGAGCCAATCCACAGATGTTCTCGTGCTATACGGGTATTTCGGGTTCCTATGGCATGGGCTACACCGATCCAACCGGTTACGGCCCGAACACCTGCTGCACGGGCACGGACGGTTTCGTGAGCAGCGGCGGTATTCTCTATCCCCTCAGCCGGGTGACGATGGTTGGCATTACCGACGGAACGAGTAACACGATCGTTGTCGGCGAACAAAGCGATCACCTGCGCGACGCCAACCGTCAGATTATCCCCGGGCCTTATGGTGCCATAACCAGCCAGGGGCCGCACGGCTGGATCATGGGCACGAGCGTCGGTTCCCCGCCTCCCGCGGGCCAAAACCGATCCTTCAACTGCACCACGGTCCGTTACTCCATCAACCAGATTGGCTTTTCCGACAATGGTCCCGCGGGAACGGGCAACAACACGGGCTGCAATATTCCGCTCAGCTCTCCCCACACGGGTGGCGCCAACATGCTGTTCGCGGATGGTACCGTGCGGTTCTGGCCAAACTCTACTTCCTCGGCGGTACTCGCCGTCGCAACCATGCGCGCGGACGGGCAATCGTTCACGAATCCGGACTAAGTGCTAACGATCGTGCCGGTCCGGAGCAGTTGCTTCTGCTAGGACCGGCATGTTCGTAGTGGTTGATTTTGCACTGCTGAAGCCATTACGGGAAAACATAAATGCGCCAACTTGTTTCGGTTGTGTGCGTGGGAATGGTGGTTGCGTTGGGCTCCGGATGTACGCCGTCGGTTCCGAAGCCGCCGCCCATGGCCAAAGTGGCTGGGAAAGTCAATCTCGATGGGGCACCCATGAAGAGCGGTGAAATCGAGTTTGATGCGCCGGCCCAGCCGCCTCGAATAATGAAGATCGAGGACGGCGTTTTTTCTGGTGAGGCATTTGCCACCAAGAACACGGTTCGACTGCACATGTACAAGGAAGGCCCGCCCGCATCGACGGATCCGGACAAGAAGCCGATGAAACTGGAGGTTCTGCCGGACAAATATAATGCCAAGTCCATCTTGAGCGCCGAGGTGCCTGCGGGTGGCGCGACTGATTTGAAGTTTGACGCTACTTCGAATTAGCAGAATTAGTTTTTTTTCATCAAGCAGGCGGCTCGTCAGCGCGCCGAGATCGGGCGGTTGTTGCCGATCTCGTCGCTTCGATTGGGGAATATGCCGCCGAATTTAACGGTTTTCTTCAGCCAGCCTCACCTTTTCTACGACATTTCTGACTCAATTCGCTCGTCCCCTCTCCGAAGGTGCGCGCATATCTAATGGATTAGGGCTGAATTAATTTTAATTCACTGTTGCCGGCCCCGGTCCGATGTGCTTAAATGTAAGCCAATTGCCTCTGCGTGTTAACTAATCTTAATGTTTTCCTTCGGTTCCTCTTCTGGGAGATGTGTCCATGATCCGTTTCACTTACCGGCGAGGAGCGTTCACGCTGATCGAACTGCTAGTCGTGATCGCCATCATTGCCATCTTGATCGCGCTGCTGGTGCCGGCGGTCCAGAAGGTCCGCGAGGCTGCGGCTCGTACGCAATGCATCAACAACCTGAAAAACATCGGCCTTGCTTTACACGCCTACCACGATGCCAACAAGAAACTTCCCCCGGGTTGCACCTCCGATCAAGCGCCATGGGGTACAGGTGGTGGTCATGGCAGTTCCTGGAAAGTATTCATTCTGCCCTACATCGAACAGGGGGCAATCTACTCCAAGTGGCAATTCACCGGCGACAGCGGCTGGTCAAACACCACCAACATGACAATGGTGAACGGCCTTACCATTCCGGTATACCGTTGCCCGTCTACGGACTTACCGATTCTCACCACCACTTCCACGTCCAACACAGTGACTTGCCTTCAGATGTACAGTTGCTACACCGGAATCTCCGGATCCTACAACCTCGGCTATACCGACCCGGTGGGATATTCCGACAACACCTGCTGCCAGGGTTCAGGCGGTGCCAGTGGTTGGATCAGTGGGGGTGGCGTCCTTTTCAATTGCAGCCAGGTTACGTTGACCGGCATCAGCGACGGGACAAGCAACACGATCATGGTGGGCGAACAAAGCAGGCATCTCCGCGATGCCAATAATCAACCCGTCATTGCAAGTGCCGGCGCGATTACTAGCCAAGGCCCTCACGGCTGGACCATGGGTTCTGACTCAACCCAAACCCCTCGGAGTGGATTGGGAGAAAACCGATCCATGCAATGCACCACGGTGCGTTATTCCATCAACCAGATTGGTATGTCGAATAGCGGGGCTGCTGGTACCTCAGATAATGCAGGGCCCAATTGTCCTCTGAGCTCCAACCATACGGGTGGCGCCAACATGCTATTCGCGGACGGAACGGTGCGATTCTGGCCGAACAGCACCGCCTCGTTGGTGTTAGCCGTTGCATGCATGCGTGCTGACGGGCAATCGTTCACCAACCCGGATTGATCGGTCAGCATGGTCCGGCGAGTTGCAATGTCGCCGGGCCGGCATGTTTCTGGCCTATCCGTCAAGAGCCGGGATCTTTAACAATAGCCTTCCTAAAACCGGATCGCGCAGTTCATCTTGTGTCGTTCTGTTCATCTCTTTCATGGGAAATCAGAAATGCGCCTACTTGCTCCTCTTGTGTGCGTGGGGATTATTATTGCGTTCACCGGCGGATGCACGCCGTCTGTTCCGAAACCGCCACCGCTCGCCAAGGTCCAGGGGAAAGTCAATCTTGACGGGGCACCGATGAAAAGTGGTGAGATCGAGTTCGATGCGCCGGCCCAGCCGCCGAAGGTTTTTAAGGTCGAGGACGGTGTGTTTTCCGGTGAGGCGTTTACCACCAAAAACACGGTTCGGATCCACATGTACAAGGAGGGCCCGCCTGCGTCGACCGATCCGGACAAGAAGCCGATGAGAATGGAAGTCCTTCCAGCCAAGTACAACGCTCAGACAACGTTAAGTGCCGATGTCCCTGCGGCGGGCGCAAGCGATTTGAAGTTCGACGTGACTTCGAACTAGTGTCCCGTCAAGGCTTAGCTGAGGGATCGCGAATTTTTGGAAGCTGACCTTCGGGACCATTCTACAGCCCCAATTCTCGCGGAATGGTCCCGAAGGTCAG
>DASRSQ010000311.1:0-4532 GCA_035656475.1 Gemmataceae bacterium
GCGTTCCAGATCTTGCGGTCGGCGTCGTTGATGACCGGATGCTTGATCTCGTAGCGGTTGATTGCTTTCTGGATGCTGGCGGTTTTCTTCTCGTTGTCGAACTTCGGCGTATGTACGCCGATGACAACGAGGACGCCCGGATAGCGGGCCTCGAGCGTGGCGAGGTCGGGAAGCGTGTGGATGCAGTTGATGCAGCAGAGAGTCCAGAAATCGAGCAGGACAATACGGCCGCGCAGGTCGGCGAGTTTGATCGGCGCATCGGTGTTCAGCCAATCGGTGCCGCCGAACAGCTCAATCGCGTCGATCGACTTGTTCTGCTGCGGCTGCTGGACAAGCGCCGTCGCGGCTTTCGCCGCCGGCGGCTCAATATGCGAACAGAGATACACAAGACCTGCCGCGAGGCTTGCGACGGCGATGGTCCCAAAAGTCGGTGAACGAAGAAGTCGGTCCGTTATTGCCCGGATACCATGCAAAAGGCGCGTGAGCATGAAGGATTCCTCTTTACTCTTCCCCCGAAGAAAAGAGGCGACTCTCTATTATACCCGGAAGTAAATACCCTGTGTGATTTTTTGTAACGCGCAATGAGGAAAGAGGATGCGATTCAATTCGCGGACTGGGTTCAGTCGCTGACAGGGAACAACCACAGAGGATGTGGAGATCACAGAGGCCACAGAGAGAAACCGATTGAGGGACAAGTCAAGGAGTGAATCTTCCCTTTTTTCTTTTGAGTGGCGAAGAAGTGGCGACAATTGCGATTAAGTCAGTTTCTCTCTGTGGGCTCTGTGTTCTCCACATCCTCTGTGGTTGTTCCCTGTCAGCCACTGAACCAGTCAGAATGTCAGTCCGGAGTCTCGACCTCGACGAGCCGCGCCCCGGTGCTGAAATTCGTGAACGACATCTTGTACGTATGCCCCCGACCTTCGCGTCCATATGGTGGACCTTGCCGGTGAAGTCATTCGGCGGCAACCATCGAGAAACGCTCGATAGACCTTCGCGGCGCCGCACGCAAGACTCGGTGGAAGCGGAGAGTGCTCGGCATCAATGGTTCCTTTCAGGAGGTAGACCGTAGAAACATGACCATCCGTATCATTCTCATTCTGCTAACCGCGGCAATGCTTGTCCCGTGCGCGCGAGCCCAGGTCATCGACACGCTCAAGGGCCACAAGCACACGATTACCGCCATCGCCTGGTCGCCCGACGGCAAGACGCTCGCGTCCGGCGCCAAGGATGAGACCGTAATCCTCTGGGATGTCGCCGCGAAGAAGCCGCGTGCGTCGCTTGGCGGCCACAAGGACATGGTCATCACGGTCCGCTTCGCGCCCGGTTCGAAGACGCTCGCCAGCGTCAGCCACGACCGCCGGATCTTCCTCTGGAACGCGGACAATGGGGATCGCCTCGGCGAACTTTCCGGCCACGACAAGGACGTGCGCGGCCTGGCGTTTCATCCCGACGGCGTCCGCCTCGCGTCGGGAGGCGTCGACAAGACCGTGCGGCTCTGGGACTGGAAGGCCAGGAAGCTATTGCACACGTTCACTGAGCTGACGCAGGAGGTCAACTGCGTCGCCTTCTCGCCCGACGGCAAATGGCTCGCCTCCGGCGGCTGGGATCGCAACGTCAACGTCTGGCGCGTCGACACCCGGAAGCACCATGCCACGCTCAAGGCCCACACCGAATTCGTCCGCGATCTTGCCTTCGCCCCCGATAGCAGAACGCTCTATTCCAGCGGCAAGGACGGCCCGATCCGCGTCTGGGATGTCGCCGCCGGCAAGTTGCGCACCACGCTCGAAGGGCACCAGGGACTGGTGCGTTCGCTTGCCCTCTCGAAAGATGGCAAAAGCCTGATCTCCGCGAGCCGCGATGGCAAGCTGTTCGTGTGGGATCTCGAAGCCGGCAAGGTGATCGCCAAGATGGACGAGGGGACGATGAGCTTTCAGGTCGTCGCGCTCAGCCCCGACGGCGCCACGCTCGCCACCGGTGGCATCGATCGTAACATCACGCTGTGGAGCGTCGACAAGATCCGCTAGTGTGTGAGCGGCCAGCGACCCGTAGTGCCGGCCGCTCGCCCCGGCACAGGTTCGTTACCTGCGTTCCATAGCGCAGGTCTTCGCGCAGCGATGCCTGGCGAAAGCCGACGAGGAAGTCAGCATGAAAATCGTCGTCGCGCGCCAGATTGAGGACGCCGGACGTTTCCCATCTCCACAGGTTTGACGCGCTGGCTACGGAAACCTTGCCGGTCATCTGCGAGGAGGCGACCGCCGCTCGGCCCTCAAGCGACAGATCAATGAACTGCTCGGCTCGGAATTGATCGAGGAGAAATCGTATACCGACTACAGCAGGTAATACGCGTAAGCGAGGCAGGTCATGTTCGACGTAATCCTGCGAATCTATGCGCTGACGGTGAAGGAACTGCTCGCGGTGTTGAAGGAGCCGCGCAGCCGCTACAGCATTTTCATTCCGCCCATCTTGCAGTGCCTGATCTATGGCTACGTGGCGACGTACGACCTGACCGATGTGCCGTACGCGGTGTTCGACCGGGATCGCAGCCAGGCGTCGCATGACTTGCTCGCGCAGCTTGACGGCTCGGGCATCTTTCGCCGTGTGGCAAATCTCGAGAACATGCCCGAGGTGCGCAGCTACATCGATCGCCAGGAAGCATTGCTAATCGTGCTGATCGACACGGAATTCGAACGTCAGCTCATGCAGGGACGGAGCGTCGACGTTCAAGTGATCGCGGACGGCCGTAATTCGAACACCGCCGGCATCGCGCTCGGCTATATCGCCACTTCCGTCGAGACGTTCAATCACAACTGGCGCGTCAAGCAAGGGCAATCGAACGTCCCGGTGCGCCCCGTCGTGCGCGCATGGTACAATCCGAACCTCGAAACGCGCTGGAGCATGATCCCGAGCTTGCTCGGCACCTTCACGATGATGCAGACGCTGCTCCTGACCGCGATGTCGATCGCGCGCGAGCGCGAGCAGGGAACATTCGACCAACTCCTGGTCACGCCGTTCCGTCCGGCGGAGATTATCATTGGCAAGGCGATCCCCGCGGTGCTGATCGGCGTCATCCAGGGGGCGAGCGTCCTGCTGATTGCCCAGTTCTGGTTCCACATTCCCTTCGCGGGCTCATACGTCGTGCTTTTCGTCGCGCTGACCATCTATCTTCTGGCGGCGGTCGGCATGGGGCTGTTCGTATCCTCGCTGGCGGCGACGATGCAGCAGGCGATGCTCTTTTCGTTCGTGGTGATGATGCCATTCATCCTGCTGTCGGGGCTGACGACGCCGATTCGCAGCATGCCGGAGCCGATCCAGTATCTGACGCTGATCAATCCGCTGCGCTACGCGATCGACATCGCGCGGCGCGTCTACCTGGAAGGAGCCGGATTCGAACTCCTCATGCCCGACATCCTGCCGCTGGTCGCGATTGCGGCCGTGTCGCTGTCGGTATCGTCCTGGCTATTTCGGCATCGCATCGAATGATTTTGGGAAAAATCCGGAAAAAATCGGCGCGCGAGGCGCCGGCAACCAGTATAGGGTATGTGGTAGTGGCCCAAACTGCCGGCGGTTGCCGGCTCGTTCGAACTTTGAGGTATCGTCATGAAATCATGCTGGAGACGCGCATTACCAGCCGCGGTGTTCGCATTCCTGCTGGCGGCTCAATTCGGCGCCGCCGGGGACAAGGAAAAGGAGAAGAGCAAGGACAAAGAGAAAGAGCAGTCCAAGAATCTCGTCGTGGACGCCGAATTGACGCAGAACGACGTCAGGGACAAGGTCCGGACCCAATCTTACTGTCGAACTTACAAGTTCAAAATGGTGGAAGGCAAAGCGTATCAGATCGACATGAAGAGCAAGGAATTCGATTCGTACCTCCGTCTGGAAGACGCGAACGGAACGCAAGTCGCATTCGATGACGACAGCGGCGATTTCCGCGATGCCCGGATCATCTATCGTGCCAACAAGACCGGCGAATTCACGATCATCTGCACCTCGTTCAGCGGCGGCAACACCGGGAAGTTCCAGCTTCTGGTCAACGAAAAGGGAGCGCCGGCCGTGGCCGCAAAGGCGAAGGCCCTCGCGTTTATCAAGGGAAAGAATCAGGTTTCCGTAACCGCCAAGCTGCAAAAGGATGATGCGGTCTACAAGGCCAATCGCCCGGGCAAGTTCTTCCTCGTCACGCTCGAGGCAGGCAAGTCCTACCAGATCGACATGAAAAGCAAGGCGTTCGACTCTTACCTCTATCTGGAGGACGCAGATGGGATCGTCGTCGCCCAGGACGATGACAGCGGCGGCTTCCCGGACGCGCGCATCACCTATCGTCCCACCAAGACCGGCCGGTTCCGCATCATCGCCAGCCATTACGGTTTCCAGGGCGAGGGGGAATTCACGCTGACCGTGCAGCGCGAGGAGAAGTAACCTCGGACGTTTTGGAACAGATTTCCGTGCGGGCAACGGCACGCGGAGTGTGCCTACAAACGCTGCCAATTGGCGTTGACCGTATCTGTTCCGAGCCGCGCCCGTCAGGAAGCGGTCCG
>DASRSQ010000312.1:0-8413 GCA_035656475.1 Gemmataceae bacterium
CACGTCAGAAAAACTTCGCCCAGGGCCCCGCGGCACCGGCTCGAATCACGCAGCCTACCCGCCGAATGTGAGGAAATGATGAGGAAGAGCGGCCCCGCCGGTAAGATGAAGTCATGTCCGAGACGCCGACCACCCGCCGACGTTCGCTTCAGTTCTCGATTCGAACAGTGCTCGCCATCATCACAGTCTTGAGTTGTTGGCTAGCCTACGAATTGAGCTGGATTCGTCAGCGTCGTGACGCGTTTGCTCGATATGAAATCCGATCGATGGACGTCCCGGGATTTATGGACGCACGTAAGGCTCCGTCGGGCCTATGGATATTTGGGGAACCCGGGGTCGGGAGCATCCACTGCCACAATCTTAAGGACGAAGAGTTCGATAGACTGGTGGGGCTTTTTCCGGAGGCGGAGATTGCGAATTTTCGTAGTGGCTCGATGCCACCTTGGCCGCCTGGATGGGACGCTGAATAGAACCTCCGACAGACGACGCCCGTTCGACAGCTTGTCGCGCCCCTACTTCCCTCCAAACTCGGCCGCAAACGCATTCGGGTTCAGCTCTTCCCCGGTGGCGTGTTTCGTCAGCTCGTTCCAAGGCAGGCTGCGGCCAGGGGCGAAGACGCGGGTGCGCATGAACTCGCCCACCTGTTTGTTGTCGGTGTAGAAGGCCCGGGCTGGGTTGTCGGTCTTCAGCACGTCGCGACAGATGGCGCTGTGTACCTGGCAGGCGAACAACTGCCCCATCATGTAGTTGTGGTAGTAGGCCGGCGCCGACACGACGTGGATCTTGCTGGCGAAGTCAGGCTCGTTGCGGCCGCTCGGGCGCTTGAGCAATTGATACTTCTCGACCAGGTCCCACCACAGCTTGTTCAGGTCCTGCTGCGGATCGGCGTACATGCTCTTTTCGAAACGCAGCATCACCTGGCACCAACGCGAGAAGATCAAGAGCTGATTGCGCCGCATCTTCATGCCCGTCTCGGTGTACTTGGCCGGGTCGGGCATGCCGACGCCCATCTTCACCAGCCAGTCGCCATTCTTCGAGAACCGCTCGAACATCATCGCGACGCCTTCGGTACACAGGATGTGGGCGTCGGTGCGCAGCACGTAAGGGACGCTCTCGGGGATGTTCTTGCTGCTGTAGACCGAATGGCCTAGTTCGTGCAGCATCGTGCCCATCCAGTATTCGTTGGGCACGATGTTGGCCAGCACGCGGACGTCCCCCTCGCGATCGATGTCGGTGCAGAAGGCGTGCGGGCTTTTGCCCGGCTTCTCGTACAGGTCGCTGCGCTCGATCACGTCGTCGATCGGAAGGCCGATGGCGGCGTAGAACGTGCGGCACAATTTCAAAATGTCGGCGCTGGCGAACGGCGAATCGAGGCTGACGGTAAAGATCGCCGGACTTTCCTGGAAGAACGGATCGTGGTAGTGCCAGGGACGCAGCTCATCGACGTCGATGCCGTAGTTCAACGACAGCGACGCGTCGATTTCTTGCTTGGCCGCGGCGAAGGGCCCGCGCGTGAGGTCGTCGAGCTTGTCGAACAGCTTGAGCACCTCGTCCTGGCTCTGCTCGTTCAAGGTCAATTGCATTGCGTGATAGTCCTTGAAGCCCAGCTTCTTTGCTGCTTCATTGCGCAACAGCACGAGCTGGCGCAGATCGGCCTCGACGGCGCGGCCCACCTGCTTGCTGGCTTCCCACACGCGCTGCCGCTCGGCGGAGTCTTTTGATTCCTTGAGGACCTTGCGGACTTCGCTGTCGACGAGTTGCCGCTCGCCGACCTTGGCGCGAAAGACGTTGAACGCTTTTTCGATGTCGTTCGACTTGGCCGTGATCCGCTGAAGGAGCCCCGGATCGACCTGCTTCTCGAGATAGATGAGATACAGGATGTCGATCTGCCGCCGCAGCAGGGGATCGGCAATCTGAGCCGCCTTGGCGGCTTTCAACTCGGCGAAGCGATCGGCGCTGGCCAGGGCGTGATCGAGCTTGTTCTGCGCTTCGACCTTGGCCGCGAAATCTTCGTCGCGGCCCGTGGTGTTGGCGGTCCACCAGGCCTTTCCCACGGCGATGTCGAGCGGCCGGACGTCGCGCTCGTGATAGGTAATGAACTTCTTGGCCAGTTCGTTGCCCGTGGCAGCGGCGGCTTCCGCGGCGCCGGTTTTCGTAGCGGAGTTGATCATCGTGATCCCCAAGAACACGGAGACGAACGTCGGGCCCAGTACAAGTCGTCGCCAGAATCGATCGAACATCATGGTGGATATCGCTGTGGGATGAATGTGCCCTGGTAATGGAGGCCCCCGTAGGGCTCGGGGCCCACTAGCCAAGCGTACCTTACGCGAGTTTCGAGGGAATTCAAGCGGCCGGGTACCGGCCGTGGCAATGTCGGCGGCAAGCCCAGGCTTCATGGTGCACACAGTGCACCCTACGAACTGTGGGCGGCCTCTGTGAGGCCGGGATTTCCGGGCGCGGCTTCCGGGGTCGCAGACCTCGGCTACAGAGTGCGCCATTCTCGATATGGGTTGAAAACCCCAACCGTGCTGGCACGCGGCTAACGGAACTGCAAGCCGGGGCCAGTGACGGAAATGTAACCACACCCTGATCGCCGCGCGATCCGTAGGAACTTCCAGGTAACAGAGCGGCACGGCACGATCCACAATTGACCGTCGCAGCACGCGGCCGCTTGTTTCGACACAGGGTGGTGGGTCCAGTCGCGGCGCAAGCGAGCGCCACGGAAAACTCACGCGACGGCCAATCAAGTGCGAGGGAGCAAGTCATGAGAAACTCGTTTGCCAAGAAGTTTGCCGCGGCACTGATTCTGTCGGCGCTTGTGCCTCTGGCGGCCATGGCTCAGGACGCCACGACGCCGACGACGAAGACGCCAACGGCCACGCCCAAAGCCACGGCCCCCCAGCGCAACATGCGAAAAATCACGAGCCGATACCTGATGGGCAACCGCCCCATGGCCACGCGCGGCACGTCCTGGCGCAACAGGCAATTCCATCGCGCCGGGTACGGGCGGACGCACACCGGCAACCATCGTACGTGGAGTGGTAATGGACAGATGCCGGCCGGGACGGCTGCGGCGGTGACCAATGCCCCGGCGAAGGGAACAGCCGCGGCAACAACCAACGCAGGCACCGCCGCGAAAAAGGCTGGCGGTGCCCACCACAAGCACCCGACTGGCAAGCACAAGGCTACGCCGACATCAAACCGACACGTAGCCCGATCTTCCCATAGCGCGACGCGCCACATGAAATTGGCAAACTTCAGCCACCGGCGCTAAAGCGTCCCACCTGTGTGCCGGCGACGAGGCCCTTTGCCCGACTCGGGGTCGGACGAAGGGCCGATTTTTGCGCCGCGGATACGGCGCGCGCACGAATGACCGCCCTGTCGCCCGCGTAGAGCACCGCGCTCGTCAGTACTCCGACGATTGCAAGCGCACGTCCGCCGAGGACCATGCTTTTTCAAAGCGGTCTTGCGCGTCCTTCGCCTGCGGGGAGTTCTGAGCTTTCAGGCTGGCCGCGAGGCCGAACAGCGATCGGCCGTTCTCAGGATGCTCTTTAAGGTCGGCCCGATAGACGGCCTCGGCCTCTTTCGCTCGACCGGCGGCCAAGAGGACCGCGCCCAAGGATTGCCGGATCGGATAGAACCACGGCGGTGGCTCGTCGTATTGCAGTTCATCTTGAGCGGCGACGGCGCGCTCGAGGCTAGCGACCGCCTCGGCCGTTTTTCCTCGCGCGGCGGCCAGTTTGCCTTCGAGGATGTCGCCAGCGATGGCCACGAGCTTCACCATCGGGTGCCGGCCAGCCACACTCTCTTCGGGAATCGTGGCCTGCACTTCACGCAGCGACTTCAGTTCTTGCTGGGCGTTGTCGAGCTTCTTTTGATGCACGAAGGCCAGGCCGCGCCCGTAGTGACGCATCGACGTCGCATAGAAAAAGTCCGCGGACGGCGCCGGTGCGTTCAAGACCTCATCCCACATACCGAACTGTACGAGCGTGAACAGCCGAGTAGGGACGAAGCCTTCGATCATCGGCATCTGTCGCACGAGATCGTCGGACATGAGTGCCCCGATCTCGTCGGCCGCGGCCAACGATTCGGCACGATGCCCGAGTACGCACAACGACGACCACAGGAAATGGATGTTGTGCGGATAGTACATCATGGGGTAAATGCCCTCGGGCTTGCACTTGGCGATATAGGCCCGATCGGCCGTGACGGCGCGGCGATTGTTGTCGGCGGCGGCTTCATACCGGCCAAGGCGCAGATAGATGTGCGCCGGCATGTGGACCATGTGCCCCGCGCCGGGCATGATACCTGGCAACCGATCGGCGCTGGCCAGCCCGCGCTCGGGATAGGGCGAGGCTTCGACGGCATGAATATAAAAATGATTGGCGCCGGGATGATTGGGCTCCTTCGCCAGGACTTTTTCGAGTGTGGCGACGATCTCTTCCGTGCCCGGCTGCGGACGACCATCGCGCGCCCACAGTTCCCAGGGGCGCAGATCCATGAGCGCCTCGGCATAAAGCGTGAGTGCGTCCATATCGTCGGGGTATTTTTTCGTCAGCTCGCGCATGGCGTCGGCATAGGCCTGATTGAGCGCCTCGCGATCGGCCGTATCGGGATCGGGGGCGTAACGCTTGGCGAGCGCGGCGATGTAATCCTGTTCAGGTGGCGTGGCGTGCCGGGCGTAGCGCTGCGCTTTTTCTAAAGCCGCGAAGGCCTCCTTATCGCGCTCGGGTTCGGCCGGCAGGTTGTAGTTTGGCCCCAGCGCATAAGCGATACCCCATTGGGCCATGGCGCAGTGCGGATCGACGTCCTCGACGGCGCGGAAGGCGCGGATCGCCTCGCTGTGATTGAAGGCGTAGAGCAGCCGCAGCCCTTGGTCGAAAAATCGTTGCGACTGCGGCGCGGCGGTCGTGATCTGATGGTGATGATCGCCAAGCCCCTCGATGATGACGAACTTTTCGCGTTCTTCTTCCGCGGCGTGCTGTGCCGAGACGAGCGTGGCCGGGACCAGCGCCATGACAAGCGCGGCGGCGAAATGTTGTTTCACGCGCATGACGTCCTCCCCCTAGATTGATCGTGCGGTGCCCTGACTTTCCCGCGATCCCCCGCCGACCACGATGGGGCATTTATCGGACCGGGTCAAGCGTGCCGATGGATGGCGCCATGCTAGCCCCAGGACAAAAATCGGGAAGTCTGGGATCGCCGAGAATGGTGGCGACCAAACAAAAAAGCCACCAGGCCAATCGCAAGTTGGCCTGGTGGCAGCGCGAAGGGACATGGGGCAAGAGGGCCGAGCCTGGTGCGGCTCCCCACCGCGAGGTGCATCGCACAAGGTGCCAGGCGGGAAGCCAAAGCTCGACGTCCGGCCACCATATCCAATGGCAAAATCGAGGGTGACGATCGCCAAGGATGTGCGGCGACTATAGTTGGTGCCTGTTTGAAAACGATCAGCAGATTGTGAGAATCTCGTGTGAGGGCGGTCGGCACGTCCTCGGTCGGCACCGAACTCCTGGCTCCTTGCGGCGCAATAAAAAAGAGCCGGACAGCTTGCACTGTCCGGCCCAAAGAATTTTTCATCTGTTTCGGCCGTGCGGCCATTCAAAGAACTAATCGAGGAACCCGGCCAATTCCTGGCTGCGGCTGGGTTGCTGCAGCTTGCGGACGGCCTTGGCCTCGATCTGGCGAATACGCTCGCGCGTCACCTTGAAGATGTGGCCGACTTCTTCCAGCGTATAGCTGTAGCCGTCGCCCAGGCCGTAACGGAGCTTGATGATCTCGCGCTCGCGATAGCTGAGCGTCTTCAAGACCTTGTTGATGCGGCCGCGAAGCATCTCTTGCGCGGCGCCGATCGCCGGGCTTTCGACGCCCGAGTCGGGAAGCAGGTCGCCGAAGTGGCTGTCTTCGCTGTTGCCTACCGGGCGATCGAGGCTGATCGGGTAACGGCTCATGGCCATCACGCGCCGCGCTTCGTCGACGGCGGTGCCGGCGGCCTTGGCGGTCTCTTCGATCGTCGGCTCGCGCCCCAGCTCCTGCAGCAGTTGCCGCGACACGTTGCGCACCTTGGACATGGTCTCGACCATGTGTACGGGAATGCGAATCGTGCGGCTTTGATCGGCCACGGCGCGGGTGATCGCCTGGCGAATCCACCACGTGGCGTACGTGCAGAATTTGAAGCCGCGGCGGTACTCGAACTTGTCGACCGCCCGCATCAGGCCGGCGTTCCCTTCCTGGATCAGATCCAGGAAGCTCAAGCCGCGGTTGCGATACTTCTTGGCGATCGACACGACCAGGCGGAGGTTGCCTTCGGAGAGTCCCCGCTTGGCCCGCTGATATTGCGAGTAGACGGTCTTCAGATAAGCGACGCGGCGCCGCAGACTGGTCGGCGATTCCTGCGTAGCCCGCAGGATCGAGCGGAAGTCCTCGATGATCTGCTGCCGTTCGGAGGCGGGCTGGCGCGCCTTGCGGCTGGCTTCGATCTGGGCCTTCAGCTCATCGGCGCGGCGGCTGAACTCTTCCAGGGTCTTGATACTCGACTCGATGCGCTGTGTGCGCAAACCAAGCTCTTCGACCAGGCGCACTGCCCGCAGGCGACGGCGCCCCAGACGGCGCCATGCCTCGCGACGCTCGCTCATGCGCAACGACTTCCTGGTGGCCAGGCCATAATCTCGCTTGTTGCGTGCCAGGAGCGTTTCGACCGTCTTCAGATTGTGGGGAAAGCGGCCGAGAATCTGGTCTTTTTCCAAACGATCGGTCACCGAGACTTGCACGGTGCGATCAAAGGGCAATTCGCCCAGGTAGACGCGCTTCAGCACCTTGACCGCATACTGAATGACGTAATCGCATTCCAGCAGCTTGCGGCGGAAGCGTGCGCGGGTGATTTCGATTTCTTTGGCGAGCGAGATTTCTTGCTGCCGGGTGAGCAGCGGAATCTCGCCCATCTGCGTCAAATACATGCGCACAGGGTCATCGGACCACGACTCGTGGTCTTCGCCCACCGCTATCAGCAGATCCTCTGCTTTGGCCTCACCATCTTCGTCGACATCGAGCTCGCAGGCGACATCATCGGGGACCTCGTCGTCGGTCTCCACGGTTTTGTCGGCGAGCTCCACGGCTTCGTCCGTGTTGGGCGTGCGATCATCCTCCAAATCGTCCAACAGTGCGTCGTACAATGCAAAAACTCCTACAAGCTGAGGCTGGGTGGTGGGTGCTCAGGACGGGGCGCTTAGGACCGCGCCTGGCCGTTACCCTAGGGGTGGTTCGTGTCGCGAACGCGCAGTTAAAAGCGCGCGCCGGCTGCTGAGGCTACGACGTCTATGATGCGGCAGAACCCTCGATCGGCACAATTATCTCAAGCCAGACCCGAAAAAGCCACCAAATTCTAACACCAATTTGCTTCGAGCCTGCTATCGCGAGCGCGCTTGGAAAAAGATCACGCTCGCGTTGAGATTGAGGCCGCGGAGAACGGAATTTGATCACTCAATTCGCGAATCAAATTACCCATATTAACATCCGCGCGGCGGTTCACCCCCCAGCTAGCGCAACAAGTGAGCGCTCTGGTCTTTATACCACCAATGGGGACTGAGCTGGACACTTAGCCCCTGGCGCGCAGCTCCCTACAAGGTTCGCCGCTCGTCAGGCGGCAGCGACCTGCGCCCGACGCTTCGCCGTACCGGCGGCCGCTCGTTACAGCTGCGCTTTCAGAGCGCTGAGCGCCGCCTCGTAGTTGGGCTCTTGAGCCACTTCTTTGACCGTCTCGGCATACACGATCTTGCCGTCCTTATCGAGTACGAAGGTGCCGCGGGCGAGGATCTTCAGCTCGTCGATGAGCATCCCCCAATTGCGGCCGAAGGTGCGGTCTTGATAGTCGCTCACGCTCTTGATGTTCGTGATTCCCTCGGCGCCGCAAAAGCGATTCTGCGCAAACGGCAGGTCCAGGCTCACGGTCAACGCGTTGATCTTGTCGCCGAGGGCGCCCAAATCCTGGTTAAACGTCCTGGTCTGCTTCTGGCATACCGGCGTGTCGAGCGAGGGAACGACACTGATGATCGTCGGCTTGCCCTTCAAATCCGCTAGCGTCACCTTCTGCAACGCACCGTCGGCGAAGCGATGCATCGTGAACTCGGGCGCAGCCTGACCGACCTTGACCTCGTTCCCGACGAGCGTCATCGGATTCCCTTTGAACGTTACGGCTCCGGTTCGCGACATCGTAGATTCCTCCGAGGGGCTTCTTGTGTGGGTCGTAGGTTGGTAACAGGACGGCTTCGTGCCCGCTAGCAAGCGGGTCTAGTTATCAGCCTCCGTAGTATCGTGTTTTTGCTAGCGGCTACAAGGGCCCGCCGCCCGTTCGGCGCACGCTTGATAGCTACTTTGGTTGCCAGGTTTTGCGGCACGGATATGATTGTCGTTGCATCAA
>DASRSQ010000313.1:0-2252 GCA_035656475.1 Gemmataceae bacterium
CCAGGCGCGAGCCATGCTTGCGGCGAGTTGCGTCGCCAGCGTCGTCTTGCCTTCGCCCTTCTGGGCACTCGTCACCATCAGGACCTGCAACGGTTCCGCGCGCGCCTGATGAAGAATGACGGTGCGGATCGCGTCCACCGATTCGTTGAGCTGGGCCTGCCATTTCTCCGCGGCGGCGGGATCATTCTTCGACGTACGCGCCGGCATGGCGGGAATGGTGCCGAGAACCTTCAACCCGAGTCCCTGCGCGACCTCGGCGGCAACGCCAATCTTGCGTGAGCGGAACTCCATGAACGCCACGCCGAACAGGGCGAATACGAACACCGCGAGGCCGCCGGCGCCGGCGATCTTCGTCTGCCGGCTGCGGTCCTTGTCGAGCGGAATCCCCGGCGGTTCGAGCGGCGTGATGCGCGAACCCGCGGGCTCCAGCTCCACATCGCTGATCTTCTGAGCCGTCCATTCCAGCGACTTCTTGGTCAGATCGATCTTCTCCTCGAGCGCCACAATCTGCGGCGGGCGTTGCCCCGAACTCGCGCTCTTCGCCTTGATTTCCAGATCGCGAATCTCGTTCTGCAGGCTCTCGCGGCGACGCTGGAAGTTCACCACCTTCTCCTCGCCGACGGAAATCTGATTGGTCAGATCCTCGCGCAACTGCTTGCGCCAGCTCGCCTCGATCTTGGGCTTCAACTCTGATTCTCGTTCCGATTTCGAGCGTAAAATCGATTCCTTTTCGCGTTGCAGCGGCGCGATCGCGGTCTTGGCGATCTTCTCAGGGTACTTACGTTTGCACAGGTCGATTTCCAGGTCGATCTCGAGCAGTTTCTTTTCCATGGACTGAATCGTTGCATCGCGGCCGTAGACATCAAACAGGATGCTATCGGGAATCACCTGCTTGTCGAGATTCTTGAGCCGAGCCTTGTATGTCTCGATGTCGCTCAGCGTCCGGCTGATTTCCAGGTCGTTGGCGCGTTTGTCCGCCTCGGCAGCAGTGATCTTGTTCGCCCACTGCTGCATCTGAATGTTCGATTCCTCGCGTCCCTTCACCTCGAGGCTCTTGTACATGCGATCGAGCGCCAGCCGAAGGCCGCGCAGATCTTCCTCGATACGTTCCTTCTTGCCACGCAACTCGGACAGACGCTGTTGCTTCTTCGCCGCCTCCGTCTGCGCATATTCGTTGAGAAATGCCTTGGAAATGGCGGTGAGCAGCTGGGCCGCATCCTCGGGCATGTCGGACGGCAGCGTGACGCGCAGGATCTCGGGGCCAAGCTTATAGTCGGTCTTCAGGTCCTTTTCGAGCCAATCGACGGCGCCGATGCCATGGCGGCGCACCAGCTCGAGATCTTTGATATCGCGGCCGTCCGCGGTCTTGTCATTGAGGGCGGCGCTCAGGACGAGCGGGCTCTTGACCAGCGCTTCCATATTGGCGGTGAACATCACAAAGGTGACGTCTTCGGAACCCGCTTGTTTGCTGACGCGGAAGCGCATCCCATTGTGAAACTGCGGCGGCATCACAAAGAAAACCGCGGTGACGGCCAACAAGGTCGCAGCAACTGCCACACCGCTGGCCAGCATCCAGCGCCGCTGCAGCGCCTGCAACAGGCCGGACATGGTCGGGGTTGAGGAGAGCCCGGGCGGCTCGTTGGATGTGTTCTCGCCCTGGGCCAGCCGCAAGGATTGCAGGAACTGGCTGTCGCCGGCGCTCAAGCCGTTCTTGGCCGCGGAATTCGTGTCCACTGGGTTCATCGGTTGCATCTCCACGTGAATTCAATCACTTGTGCCCGGGGCTGCCCGTCGGCTGGCCGTTGAAGGCAGATAGTTGAATCTTCGTATAGCTCAGAGAAAGCGGCGCCTCGGCATCCGCGGGGGCCTCGACCCAGACGTTCGCGAGAAACCTCAGCTCCAGCCACAACATGCCCAGGGCGATCGGCATCATCAGCCAGCCGGCGAGGTCGTGATAGATCATCTGGGCCAGCTCGCTTTCCTTGCCGCTCAGGTGATACGCCACACCCGTCGCGCTAATGCGGATGACGTTGGCGAAGATCGCGATCGGAATCGCGCTGGCAATCAGGATGATGCGATTGGTTAACGACGCGCTAACGATCATTGACATTGCCGTGGCCAGGGCGAAGAACGTCATCAGCATCCCCAATCCGCTGCACGCCTCGGCCACACCCAGTTGAATATCGTCGATGAAGATGATGTTCCCCTCTGCGGAGGCCGGGCAACCGAGCGTCTGCAAGACGTAGGTGCTC
>DASRSQ010000314.1:0-4334 GCA_035656475.1 Gemmataceae bacterium
CCAGACGCAGAATCGGGACGCGGCGCGCAACCTGGTTGCGCGGTCCAGCTCTGGAACACGCGCACTGGCGCGCCAATCGGCAAGCCGCTCGAGCATCCCGGCCTGGTGCGCACCGTCGCGTTCAGCAATGACGGCCGACATCTGATCGTCGGAGCGGCGCACGGCGACGATTTCCGGCATGGCGAAACGAGTCAGGTTCACGTCTGGAACGTCGCGGAGCGCGTGCATGTTGCCGAATCCATCTCGCTCGCCGGGCGGATCAAGGCGTGCGCGGTTGCCGGGGACAGTGGCCTCTTCGCCATCAGCGTCTTTGAGTACGCACCTGGCGTGAACGACCGAATCAATGTCAGCGACGGCAAGGTCATCCTTTGGCAATTGCACGCCGATGGTCGCATTGAGACGCACGGCGATCCACTGCGCCCGCATCACGTCGTCTGGTCGATGCAATTCAGCCCGGATGGCCGCATGCTGCTGGCGGGTTGCGAGAACAGCGGAGCCTATCTGTGGAGCGTGGCGAATGGCCAGCAACTTTTGCCGACCATCTGGCATGATGGCAACGTCACCAACGTCGCCTTTCGCAAAGATGGCCGTCAGGTGGTGCCGGCGTCCGCGGGGGGAGCATACTCGGCGTCCGCGCGTCTGTGGGACGTGCCTCGCTTCGGCCACATTGGCCGTCCCTTGCCGCAACGCTCGGGCATTCGCGGCGCGAGCTGGGATGAGGACAATCAAACCGTCTGGATCTGCACCGGCGATCATCAGACGCGCTGGGATCCCATCAAAGGCACGCGTCTCGCCGACTTGCCGCTGCCCGAATTCACTTACCACATCAACAACGCCCGCGATGGCAAACGCTTCTTCCTCAACTTCGGCCACAGCCAGCTACACGTTCTCGATCGCACCACCGGCGCTGTCAAGTTGCTCGACGGACCGCCCAACTTCCCACGGGGCGGCGATTTCTATCGCCATGACATCGCCAGCAAGAAATTCCTCCGTTGCTGGAATCAGCCCGCACGCTTCCAGTTCCTCGATGAGCAGTTGAAGCCGGTCACGCAGGAGGTCCGCATGCCGACGTACACGCTGGGCGCGATCGCTTACAGCAGCGAGTCGAACACCCTGGTCGCGACGCGCTCGATCCTCATGCGCGCCAATGAAATCGTCATCTACAACGCTGACGATCTCAGCATTCGGCACACGATTCCCCTTAGCAATGCCGCCGGCGCGATCGCCTTCAGCCGCGACGGCAAAACGCTCGCCTTCGGCGGCCTGGATCGACAGGTCCAACGCATCGACGTTGTCACCGGCAAGCCGATCGGCACGCCGCTCCTGCAGGAACAGGTCGTTGCCTGGATCGCTTTCCTTAACAATGATCGTTGCCTGGCCACGAGCAGCGAAAAAGGCCAGATTCTCCTTTGGGACCTGCCGACCGGCAAACGCATCGGCCCCGCCTTCGAGCATAACGGCGGCCTCAACGCCACCGAAATCAACTGCGCGGGCAAACGCCTGCTCGCCTGCAGCCACGGACGCATGGCGATGACCTGGCGTTTCCCCGAGGAAGTGCTGGGATCCGTCGAACAGGTGCGGACGTGGGTCGAGACGTTGACCGAATTGGAGATGACGCAAACGTCCGCATTCGTGCAAATCGAAGGCGCCGCCCTGCAAGAACGCCGAGGGCGAATTGAGAATTGATGCAGGCTGGAGCACTCTACAACTTCGCAAAAGCCTCGGCATCGGCGTGAACTCCAAAGACGGCGCCTCCTATCTTGGCTCCCCCCATTGCAGTTCGGAATAGCGAATCGATCTAATCATTAAGTGTGCCAATGCGCCGACCCCGGTTGCAAAAGGGCTTTGCCACACGTGCCGAAGGAAGAGGCATTCGCACGCGCGCCCTCCATTTGCTGCGTTCAAATGCCGACTTCATTAACTGACTGTGGAGTACCGGTTTGGGAACATTTCTCCGGCCGTTTGACGTCCCGGCATGGCATCTGCTATGTTCTCAAACCCATTTTCCAAGAAAAAGGAGCTTTCTGAAAGAGGAGTATTAGCCATTAGATCCCGCCGAAAGGTGGGAAGAAGCCAGGGGGGACCGACCGCTGTGACAGCAGTGATCGGCCCGCTGATCCCTGGTGAGCTGTCCACCGTGCACAAAGCGGGTGGGGACTGCTCGTTTTCAAGACGACAGTCCTCCCTGCTCCTAACATCTGTTATCGCATTTCATCAAGGGAGGTACTTCATGAACCGTTTGCGTCAGGCGAGGTCTGGATTTACGCTGATCGAGTTGCTGGTGGTGATCGCCATCATTGCCATCCTCATCGCGCTGTTGGTGCCGGCCGTGCAGAAGGTGCGCGAAGCGGCGGCGCGCATGCAAAGCGCCAACAACCTGAAGCAGATGGCCTTGGCGACCCACTCGTATCACGATGCCTACAAAGGCATGCCCTGCGGCTACGAGTCCAACTACACCTACAACTGGAACGGTAGCTACTACACTAGCTCGGGCGGCCAGTACGGACCGTTTGTTGCCATTCTTCCTTACCTTGAGCAGGGATCTCTCTACACCTCCATCATGGCCGGCACCACGCCGACCACGACTCCGCCGGTGTATATCAATCCTTACGACGGCACCTATGCCAAGGTGCAGCCATCCTATCCGCTGGCCACTGGCTACATCCCGGGACCTTACCAGATCACTCGCTATGTTTCGAACCCCTATAGCTACTCCAATAGCAATGGCCCCTGGTCCGCGTACTCGTATTCATACACCTACGTTGGCGGATCCAGCGCTGGCTCAAGCTATAGCTATCCGACCGGTGGCGTGAAGCGTTTCTCCATTCCGATGATCTTCACCGACGGAACGTCGAACACGCTATTGTATTCGGAGCAGGTTTCCGGATGCTCCAGCTACGGCAGTACCTACTGGTATCAGAAAATCGGCCCGTCCAACTACTTCTATGATTACGGCGGAGGCTCGACCTCTTCGGGCGGCATCGTTGGCGTGAAGACGGGGCAGAACTACAACAACTGTGGAAGCTATTACTCGAGTTATTTCATGTCAACGGGTAGCGTCCTGCAGATTGCCCTGGCGGACGGCACGGTCCGAGGACTCAATCCAAACATCAGTCAGGCAGTCATGAACAGCGTGTTGGACCCGGGCGACGGGGTTCCCCTTCCTTCCGACGTGTTCCAGTAATCGAACGATCCGACCTTATCTCTTGTTGGGCGCGCCTGACCGCGCCCTTTTCCATTGCTTTCTCACAGGGTTTTACAATGTATCGTGTGACCATCCTCATCCTTGCATTCGTCCCGGCACTGTCAGGTTGCGGCAAGAGCACTAGCCAGTTGAAAGGGCAAGTTACCCTGAATGGCAGTCCCGTTTCTTACGGCCAGATCTCGGCCTACAATGAGAAAGGAGACCTTCTCGCCCAGACGAGGTTTGTGAATGGCGCCTATGAGTTCCCCGATCTACCCGTTGGCAAAGCGACCTTGACCGTGCAAACGGTCGGACCTTTGGGCTACCCGGCATGGCGCGAGCCCCCACCGCCACCGAAGGGCGTGCCCCCCTTGCCAAAGGAAGTGCTGGAATCGAATATCTACGGCGGACTTACGGACGAGGAGAAGGCGGCGGCAAAATCAATCGTTCCCGTGCCTAAAAAGTACTGGTCACCCAAGGAATCCGGCCTTTCGGTTGACGCAAAAGCGGGCAAGATTCAGTTTGACATCCAGATGACTGGCGAAGGTGAAAAGCCAGAACCGCCTCAGATGAGGTTCAACTGAGTTGTGCCCACAAACTCGACGCGTAAAAGCGTCGAGTTTTTCTGCACTACAAGCCCGCGCGAACGGTGATGCTGAGCTTGAGCAGCTCTTTGCCGCGAAGCACCTGGGCCAGTGTCGCGATGCCGGTACGCACGTGACTGGCTGCCAGATAGGTATCGGCAACCGAATCAGTCCAGCGACCGTCGAGGGTCAGAAGCCGATCGCCCGCCTTGAACCCAGCTTTCGCCGCCGGGCTTGCGGGCATCACCTCTTTGACGAGCACGCCGGCAGCGATGTCGTCCTTGGCCTTTTCCACTTTCATGCCGAGCATACCCGCCGGAGCGAGAATCCGCGGCGCCTCACGCACCGACTTCGGCGCCATCATGCGGGCCATCATCGCCTCCATCACGTTGCCCGGCTTGTAGGTGTTCGGCTCAAACGTGATCAGCTTCTTCTCATAATCAATCGACATCGTGTAGCGGGCGTAGAAGGTGAAGCCGAGGATGCCTTCGAGCGGGCCGACCACGCTGGAGATCGCCTGCACGGTCGGATGATCGAGGACCATGGCAGTGATGTTCTCGGCTTTC
>DASRSQ010000315.1:0-1501 GCA_035656475.1 Gemmataceae bacterium
GAGGCCCCGGCCGGTTTCGCCCAATACACCCATGGAATGGGCTTCATCGACGACGAGGTACGCACCCCATTCGCGTTTCACATCGACGAATTCGCGTAACGGCGCAGTATCGCCCAGCATCGAATAGATGCCTTCGACGACGATAACCTTGTCGCCCGGAACATCGGCCAGACGGCGCAGACGCTTGTGCAGATCGTCAGGATCGTTGTGGCGGAAACGCGTAACCTGCGCATGGCCAAGGCGTGAGCCGTCATAGATGCTGGCATGCGAATCCGCGTCGAGAAGCAAATGATCGTTCTTGCCGGCGAGGGTCGACAGCATGCCGAGATTGGCCTGGTAGCCAGTCGAGAACACCATTGCGTGTTTGCGGCCGTAAAAGCCGGCGAGGGCCTGCTCAAGCTGCTTATGGCCGCCGTAGCTTCCGTTCGCGATGCGCGATCCGGTCGTGCCCGTACCGAAATCGCGTGTCGCATCAACCGACTTCCTGATGACGGCGGGATCGTAGGTAAGGCCAAGATAGTTGTTTGTGCCGAGCAGCAGAACGCGCCGATCCCCGAGCATGGCTTCCGTCGGCGAAAGGACGCGATCGAAGGTCACGTTGAACGGATTGGCACCAATACTTTCCAGCTTGTCGTACTGCGCGGATAGTGTCGCGAATTTTTCGAGTAGAGACATCAATCAGGCCCTGCCCTTTAAATCGCGGACGGTGGTCACCAGGTCGCCGATGTTTTCAACTTCAGCTATCCGGTCGAGCGGAACGGAGATGTCGAGGCGGTCCTCGATCTCCATCACGAAGTCCATAACCGCCACGGAATCGAGGCCGAGATCGCGTACGATGTTCGTCTGGTCAGAGAGTTCGATAGGCTTCGGGAGAGATGCACGCAGCGTCTCGAACACCACTCCCCGAATTTCGTCGACTGAACTTTCCATAAGCCCCTTTACCGATCACACTCGAACGCACTGCGTGCCACCTCTCGCCCCAGAGGGGTGGCACGGATAACAAAATTGTAATGCACCGGAACCTAAAAGTCACAAATGCATTGATAAACGGTAATATTCCGGCGCGCTACCCGTAAAGTGTTCTTATCTCAGCCATCTTGCCGCTCGGTACCACACCGCCGTTTCGCGGAAACCGCGCTCTATCCCAATGTTTCTCTGGTAAACGAAGGCCGGGAGCATTTCCGCGGAAGAAATTGACCAATCGGGGTGAAGCATTTCCCGGGCCTTGCCGGGGGTAAAAATCGGGGCTGAGCCTTGGAACCGGCCCCACCATCCGGATAGGTGGCCAGCAGCCAGAACTGCCGCTCCGGGGATCGGTATAAGCTGCGGTTTGCTTCCGATAGCCTGCGCTGCCTCGACCAGCAACTCCCGCATGCTGTATCCGCCCGGACGATCATCGGAAAGCGCGTAGGTGCCTGCGTGACCATCGCCCGTTGCGAGGTGCGCGATCACGTTAGCCGCCGCAGTTACGTGGATGATCGCGGCACGACCACTTCCGAAA
>DASRSQ010000316.1:0-12867 GCA_035656475.1 Gemmataceae bacterium
CAACGCTTGCTCAATCTCCAGCAAATGCATGCGGCCGTTATTCGCTTTGGCGCGGCGTAGCATTCCGATCACGGCCTGCATATGCTCCTCGGGCGACCTGATGATCGGTGGCGTGACGGTGCCGGACTCGACGACGTGCACGGTGTCGTGGGCGCAGAAGTCGTGCTTGCCGGTTTGCTGGCGAGCTGGATCGATTCCAACGCAATCGAGCGGTTTATTCATGGCTTCCTCCAGATGGTCGGGTTGAGCTTCTTGTTTTCAAAAAGCTGAAATAGTGGTTCAAGGCAGACAGCCACCGGTGCGAACATGAAGTTCACCAGCAAGTCGACCAAGGAAAGATCGCCAAACCGCCGACACCACATGGCCGTGGCCGCCCAACCGCACGCATACCAGAATACAAGCAGAGTTCCGATCATGCGAGTATGTCCATCTTCGGTTGCCAAGGCACAAACGGCGGCTTCGGCTCTTCGGCAATCCGGCGCAGCAGCTCGTCGTGCACGCGGACGGCGATGTGGTTGGCGTGGAAGCCCTCGGCAAGAAGGGCGTGACGGGAATGCTCGACCTGGTCACGGGTGAGGCTCATGTCGCCACCTGCCGTCTTTGATACGCATATATCCCGCCCTGATCGTAATCTGGAAACATCTCGATTTGTGACGCCGGAAAGCACTGGCGCATTCTCACGCCCAAAACGCGGCACAGGTATTGGGCATTGGATTCGTTCGGCCATTGCGGATGACGGCTAAACAGGGTCCTTACACGCGCATTGTGTTCGGCGCATTGCTTATCAAGCTTTGATATCCAGTCGTGATTGGTTTGCTGCTGACACGTCATCTCGCCCACCCTTTCTGCCGCTCCAACCCGGCGACAATCTGCTTGATATCTTCCTGGCTCAGCTCGAACGCATCGCATTCCTGCGGCGCGATCACGCGAGCCTTGAACGCCTGATAGTGCTTCAGCGCTGTTTCATCGTCGATGGCGTCGGCGATCAATGCCAATGCAAGCATTGCTGATCCGGGGGCTGCGCGACCGAAATCGAAATTGGAGACAAGATGTTTGGCTAATTCGGGGCGAGGCGGAAGGGCGTAGCCGCCGGTGGGACTTGTGCCGTCGATGACATCGACCTGGACGCCGTCGGTGGTCCGCTCAATGACGTAGTGCTTCATAAACGCACCAGCAGGCCCAGTACGAAGCCAACCAGGATAAGGCCGAAGACGAAAGCGAACACGACCACCTGGGCTTTCCAGCCGGTGAGATTGTAACTGATCACTGACACCGAGGAGCCATCTTGCAGAGGCATAGATGCGGGCTCGGGCTTCTTCGGCTGCTTTTGCGGCCTCGGCGTACCGTACTTCTTCTTGGTCATTTCGTAGCCTCCCTGTGTTTCCGTCTGTTCCATTTCAGCCGACACGCATCGCGGCAAAACCGCTGATACCACTGCTTCGGTTTGAACGGCGTTTTGCATTCCTCGCATTTGCGTTTCTCATTTGGCTTCATTGCGCGAACGGTAGCGCAACGCTCGTTGCACGTCAACCACTTTCTTCGCTTGCGCGTCGCATCACCCCGCGCTAACCTCCTCCGCGATTGCACCGTGATTCCACAGTGCTGCCACATCTCCTCGCCCTATCTGAAAGGACGGTGTTTCTTGGGGAATGTGCGAAACCTGCTTGCTCGTGGAAACGGCAAGCTCGGCGAGGGAATCCACAATTGGTCACTCCCTCCTGGTCAACCGACCTGTCCTGGTCGCACTGCGATCTGCGAACAGGTGTGTTACGCAAAGCAAGGGCATTTCCGTTTCGAGCAAGTGAAGGATCGTTTGCTTTGGAACTGGGCTCAGGCGCAGCGTGCTGATTTCGTCGATCAAATGTCGGCAGAAATCAAGCGTCGCGGTTGTCTCGTTATTCGCATTCACGTCGCTGGAGATTTCTGGTCGGCTGAATACGCGAAGAAATGGCTGGCGATCATGAAGCGATGTCCGCGCCCTCGGTACTACTGGTATTCGAGGTCATGGCGAATCGCTGAAGTGGCGCCGGTTCTCGAAGAAATGGCTTTGCTGAAGTGCTGCCGTGCGTGGTACAGCCTAGATGCCGAAACCGGAATGCCCGAAAGGGTCACGGTCGGCGTCAAACTGGCCTACCTGCAGACATCGGAAGATGAGAAACCCGAGCTGGTTGATCTGTTCTTCCGGGTCCGGCGGCTGAGAAAGCAACGCATTTCGCTGCCTCTTGCCTGCCCGCATGAAGCGGACAAGCTTGAAAACTGCGGAAGCTGCGGTAGATGCTTTCGATGACTGATGACCGTATCACTTGCGCTGAAAGGCGGTTCGTGATACGGTCACTCCGTTGGCAAACGGAGGTCGAATGGTAGATGATTCCCAAGAAGAATGGAAGGACATTCCGAATTACGAAGGCATTTATCAGGCTTCCAGTGAAGGCCGAATCAGGCGTATAGCTGATGGCATTAATACTGTTCCTGGACGAATCCGGAAGCAAACGGTAGATAGTCGGGGTTATTGCATCATTCGGCTATGTCACCCTGTGCGCGGGATTCAATGTCATCGGGCTCACAAGGTAATTGCAGAGACATTCTTCGGCGTCCGACCTCTTGGCCTGACTATTAATCACATCGATGGCGTTAAGACAAACAACGCACCGCGAAATCTCGAATATGTCACTGTCGGTGAGAACAATCGACATGCAATGGTTACTGGGCTGAAGAAGCGATTGCTCACACCGAAAAGAGTCGAGGAGATTCAGGGCTTGCGTGGACAAATGAGTCAGCGGAAGGCTGCAGCACTCACTGGAATCAGCGCGAGTACTATATGGCATATCTGGAATGGCAAAACTTATCAGTTCTTTTCTGAATGAAAAAAAAGTCGAGAGCTGGTGTTTCTGAACCATCCGCTTCGGCGCCGTGTGCCATTTGGCGTGCTCGACCGCGTCTGCCCATCAGAAACCCCGGAAGGGATGAAGAAGGGCGTGACGTGCGCGACTTGCGCGAAGTGCTTTCGGTGAACGGTGTGCCCACTCGGAAGAGTGGGCATGCTTACAGCGTATCGCCTCCAAATTGCTACGCAATTCAGCCCTTGGCAAGATGCGTAACATGCCGTGGACGTGCGAAGATTTTGTTCGTGAATTGTAGCGTGAGCCACAGAAAACTGGATGAAATCCATGTTTCACGAGCAGTTCCCGAACCAAGGGCCGATTCCAAGAACCATGCCAAAACCTTCAAAAAAGCGCAAAATAGTCCGCGCCAGCCCTTACCTTCGGGAAAAGACTGTTGTATTATTCTGAGGAATCAAGGGGCAAAGACGAGCCGACCAGAGCTTCAGACCACCTTAGCAACGCTTCTCGGAACCGCAAGTTTTGATGCCGAACGAGTGTCGACTAATTACATACCGCATGCGCGGAGCGGAGAGGGTGCGCACGGCTTGATGGGTTCCAAGAACAGCAGGAGTCTTGCACGAAATCAATTATAACCCGTTTGCTTCCAGAGAGATTCAATGCAGCGGTCCGGCTGAAGAAATCCGAACATGCAAGTTACAAAACGGGCGGTATATTTGACCAACTTGTTCAATGGTGATCTCTGCCTTAAGGAGACCGCAATAAGGAGTAAGCAATGTTACGCAGATCCAGCACCAACTTGCAGTCGGTAAAGTCTCACCTTCGCGATCTGGAAATACGGCTCGTTGACGCTAGCAAAGTTGCCTCCCGCGAATGTGCGTGGCTTCGATACGGCCAAGCAGCGTGCATTCTATTGTTGCGAGGCTATGGCGAGAACATCGCCTACGAGTCGGCTGAGAATGCACTGCGGGCCGCTATGGTCGTGATTGAAAGCGGTGCCGCCGCTGACATTCCAGACCGCGAGACATGGTTCCTCTCTCGTGCCGTCCACTATGCGAACTATCTCATTCGCCGTCCGCGTCGCGATCTGTTGCTGCTTGAGCGGCCGGAATTGGTTGTCGCGCGTGATAAGTGTTTCTCAGTAAGCGACGAGCCAACAATCGAGCCATGTGCGATGGCTATTGAGGGGGCGATCAAGACTCTCCCGCTACGCGAGGCCGCCGCGATTGGTTTGTTCCGACGCGGTTACAGCTACAAGGCTATTGGCAAGGAACTCACTATCGCCGCGAGCACCGCTCATGGACTGGTGAATAATGCGATCCGCTATCTGCGAATCTCGCTTCAGGCACAACCGAACTTTCCCGGTTGAGATTTCCCCGAATGGACTGCGCAGAATGGGGCGCAAGAATACGAACTGATCGTGAAACTGTGGCATCGCCTCGGAAGGGGATTAGTAATGGGCAACGAATCTCAGAAACCGGAAAACGCTTCTCGTGTTGCCAACAAGTTGGTGCACAAGCATCCGGCTTGGCTCCTGCCGGTCGCCAAGGACAAGCGTAACCGGACTGGTTCCGAATATCAGGAATACTTCGAGCGATTCACTGCTGACGTTAAAGAGCATGGCGTACTTCAGGCAGTGATCGCGGTGGAGGAAGGCGAGGTTGCCCGCGTCATTGATGGGCAGACCCGCGTCCTCGCTGCGTTACTGGCCGGGCTCGAATCGATTCCGATCCTGATCTACTCGGCTGAACTGACCGAGAGTCAGGTCGAGATGGCGAAGCTCGTCTCGAATGCCCAAAGGCGCGATTTCACGGATGCGGAACTGGCACCGATCTACCTCGATTTGATGAGTCTGAATTCATGGAATCAGGCCCAGCTCGCGGCGCATATTCATGCAAGCCCTGCCAAGGTCAGCAAGGTGCTGGCGATCAGCAAGAACTTGTGCCCCGAGGTGCAGGCGATGGTTACGGCCGGCGAGGTGGCGCCGCGGGCAGCGTACGCGATCAGTCGCCTTTCGGACGTCCCGGCGCAAATCGATCTCGCAAAGAAATGCAAGGACGGATTTCTCTGCGTTGAGGGTATCGAGCACCAAGTATCCAAGGCGCTCGGCAAGAGAGACAAGAAGCCGAAGCCGATGAAGATCGTCTCGAACGGCGTGACGCTGTTGTTCAACGGCAAGGTGATCGACGCATGGAAAGCTGTTCGCGCGGCAATGGATGAAGCCGTGAAGAAACTCGAACGTGAAGGCCTGCCCGAGGAAATCCTGCCGGGGCTGCTTCGCTAAACCCAACGACGATAATCGCCCGCAATTTCGACCACTTGAAGTGGCACCGCACGCGGTGCGCGCCGACTGGAGGTTTATTGTGAACTCTCTTCGTCTGAATATGCCACACCCTGTTTTCCGGTTTGACGGGACGACGTACTTCCCGTCTCCATTTGATCCGTGGCGGATCATCTTCTTGGTATTGCTCCTCGCCATCTGGGCACTGTCCGTTGCCAACATGGCGCGGGGAGAGGAGTGCGTTAATGCAAAACTGGCTCAACGATCCAAACTGGCCTACGCTGCTCGTGCTGTTGGGAATCATCGCCTTGATCGCGCTCGCGATGCGACGCCCGAGATTCAGGGGCAGCGGTTGGAAGTTTGGAACCGGCCACTGGACAACTCGGCAACAACTGAAGCAAAAGGGAATGCTCACTCGTGGCGGCCTTCTCCTTGGCCGACTTCCCGACACTTTGGAGCCAATATGGCTGCACGAATTCCATCACCTCAGCATCGTAATTCCGACCGGCGGCGGAAAGACGGTGTCATACCTCGGTCCCTGGTTAATGACCTGGGAGCAGTCAGTAGTCGTTGTCGATCCCAAGGCAGAGCTTTTCAAGCTATTCGCGGATCGACGCCGGGCGATGGGCCAGAAGATCGTCGTACTCGATCCGTTCAAACTGGCCGGACCGAACTCCGACGGCATAAACGTGTTCGATCTGATTCCGGATGGTCCGGAGTGCGTGGACCCTTTGCGTGCCGCAGCTACTGCACTTGTGGTGATCGAACCCGAAGAACGGGACAAACACTGGCCGGAGTCTGCCGCGAACTTGCTGCTGATTCTCATGGTGGCAATGACCATTCAGTTGCCGCCCGAAGACCGATCATTCACTGCGCTGCTGGACCTGCTTTGCGATCCGCAGACACATGCGGTGTTGCCACAGGTGCTGCGAGCCAAGGGCGGGGTGTTTGCGCAGCTCGGTGGCCTCATGGCTCAATGGGAGGACAAGGAAAAGGCCGGAATCTACTCGACGGCCATGAAAAACACGGCGTTCCTGATGAGCGTCGCCATCATCAATGTGCTGAGCAAAAGCACGTTCGATCTGCGGGAGCTTTTGAAGGGAGAGACAACGCTTTTTATCATCCTGCCTCCATCGCAGATCGAGGCGCAGAGTCGATTTATGCGACTCATCATCACGACCGTGATCCAGTTGATCAGTCGCGAAGGAATGGCGCCGGGCAAGAAATGCCTGTTTCTGCTGGACGAAACAGCGGCATTAGGTCCGATGCCAGCACTCGATCAAGGGCTTCAAATGCTACGGTCGTATGGAGCGCATTTTGTGCTCGTGTGGCAAAGCCTCGCTCAGCTGAAATCCATCTTTCGCGAGAAAGAGGCGATGGTCGTCGACAATACCGATTTGATTGTGTCGCAGGTTCGCTCAGTGTCAACCGCAGAGCCGATCTGCAAAGCCCTGGGAAGCGAAACCATCACTGTCGGGTCAATGAATGCCGGAAATTCGACGAACTGGAGCGGCATGAGTCAAGGACAGAGCGCAAACACGCAATATAGCCAGAACGACGGTTGGAATTACAGTGAAAAATCTCGTGAGTTACTCACGATTGACGAATTGCTGAATTTGGATCCGGGGCTGGCGATAGTTCTGTGTCGGGGAATGGCACCGCTACTCTTGAAACGAGCCATCTGGTACGCGGACCCGCTGTTTAGCAATGCGAAGCGATTGCCATGGCTCTGGTGGGGATTGATCGCGAGTGCTGTTGGATTGATCGGATGGGCGGTGAGTGGTTTCTTTCAACGATGAGGTGAACGATGTCGGAAAAGAAAAGCGCGTTGCAGAGGATTGTGGACACTCTCAAAGAAAACGTGGCGCCCGGCAAGATCCTAGGTGACATCGCCAAAGAAGTGGACAATCAGGTGGCGCAAGGCTCTCACGAACTCGCTTCGGCGATTCTCCGGGGAGATGCATTCGTGATGTACCCGCGCTCCCAGCAAGGAAACGATCAGGAAACGACACTCGACAAGATCCGCGGCAACATGCCAGCGATGGAGCAACCAGAGCAGCAGAAACAACAGGAACGCGGCGGCATGGAGATGTGACCAATGAAAACTAGCATGATATTCGTCCTCATCGCCTCTGCGATATGGGCGCAGGCTGCGGCGGCGCAGTCGAGCGCATGGCAGCAACGCATAATGCGCGAGCAGGTTGTTGCGCGGGTGGGCCCGGTGGCAAGACCAATAGTCGAGTCTCCGTTCGCCAATGAAGCGTGCTGGGCTTTGTCCAGTTGCTCGTGGCACGTGGCCATTCGCCTTGCAGAGTTCCACAACTCAGGCGAGCTGGCCAAACGCCCCATGCCCGGCGAATTGCTCCGGGCGATTGGGATGCACGGCGATGTTGTAGCGTGGTACGTGATGCAACATCCCGAGCTTTGTGATACGGACTGTTGCATCGCTTTCGTTAATCGACCGCTAGATATTTCGCTCAACGTTTGCCCATTGGAATCTGCTGCCGCCGAGGTTCGTGCTGCACGTCTGCGTGGCCAGAGTTGGTGGCCACCAGATACGCGTCTGGTCGCTGGAGGTGCTGGCGTTGTGATTCTCGGCGGTTTGTTCATCTGGTGGCGACGGCGTCGGGGGGTGTGAACGAGATCAAGTGGTGTCACAGGTTTGTATTTTCTTTCGCCCGGAGGAGTCTTCATGGAACGGTACCTTGGCGTCTTCACTGTCGTCGCATTTCTTGTCGCAGGCGTGATGATTGTGCTGTTTCTTTGTTCCCTGTGGGCCGACAAAGTGCGGCGACAAAAGGAGCAGAGAAAGCTGGACAATGCTATCCAAACCGTGCTCGCGGATCATCCGGAGTTCATCGCGGTAGCAAACAATCTTCCTCGCTATGCTCGAAAGCTCATGCGTGAGCTGAACTGGAAGGATATCAAGTTCTCGTTCACCCTGGACTAGGAGCGCTGTTCTTATTCGCTGGAAGGAGGTTCTGTGGGAATAGCTATCCTCATCGGATTCATCGCATTTGTTATCGTGTTTTGGGCAGTCGTATGGCCCCTCTTGAGGTGGCACGACAAGCACAATGCCGAGAAAGACGACGAGGCCGCCAAAGCTGCACAAATTGCAGCCGCCGAAGATTTGCTGGAAGAAGTGGAATGTGCAGAGGGTGGCGAGGAAGCGTGGCGGCGGCTCAAA
Source organism: Gemmataceae bacterium (assembly GCA_035656475.1). Taxonomy (GTDB): domain Bacteria; phylum Planctomycetota; class Planctomycetia; order Gemmatales; family Gemmataceae; genus SIAQ01. The sequence goes on from DASRSQ010000316.1 coordinate 8,309, forward strand.
GAAGCAGGAATGAGCCTTTTGGAAGTCCTCGACAGGCGATCAATCACCCTCACGTTCAATTTGTCATCGGTCTGCCTTGCAAAGAAAAGAAGAGATTTGTGATTTGGGCAACGTGGATAACCCTCGCCCGCATGAAAGGAACTGCAATGGACTGGATCTTGTATCTGGTTGGGATCGGCTTTCTGGCCTTCGCCATCGGCTGGCCGATGTACAAGGCCGCGCAGAGCGCCAACAAATGGTCGCAGTATCTGAAGTAACCCAAGTTTCGCCCTCAAACAAGGAGAACGTTATGGAGTGGCTTAGCTATGTGCTTGGTGCGTTGTTTACGTTTGCCATCCTTGGCTGGATGTTGTTCAAGGCGGCCCAGGTCGCAGGCTCAGTGAGTCGGTTTCTTCCCAAGTAACCTCGACAGGACGCGAGGCGTGTTCCAGCAGTCCGCGCCGCAAGGAAGCGGTTCGGCTGCCTTGAGGTAACAAGAAATGACCGTGGAATGCTGGTATGCCCTAATCGTCTTTTTCGTCATCGGCCTGATCGGAAAAGCAATTTCTGCGATGGCCAACACGTCGGCCGGCCAATCGGCGACCAACGCAGCGGCTCGTGGTTTCTTCTCATGGCTCCTCAGTAAATGAGCTTCACATTTTTGCCGCTCGTGGTCCGCACGGATGCGGCTACGGCGGCTCAAGGTGTCAGATGGGAATTATCAGTATTGCAGCTGACGCGGCACATCCCTGTGCAGTTAGCATCGTCGAATGTCTTCGCCCAGCGTTTCGAGAGGAAGAATTGAATGATGTCTTCCGCGAAGTGTTCGACCGGGTTAAAGCCGCGGTCGAGGCGGCGCTTATCATTCGCACGCGCGAATTGCAGCGTCTGGACCCGATCAACTCGAACTGAGGCGAACATGGCAAGCATTATCAAAAGGAACTTCGAGAAGGAACTGGCTGACCTCTACCGTCGTCTCGAAGCGGCGTACAGCGCAGGCGGGATCGCTGCCCTCGAAGCCATGAAAACAGGCGAGCCTGGTTTGCTGCTATCCGACAAGCAGTTCGAACTGAGCCGGGTGAGCGAGCGCCTCGGTTGGCATCCGCGCGACGAGGTCGGCGCGTTGCGAAAGCAGAAGCTCGAATTGGAAGTGAACGAAATCGCTGGATGGATGAAATCGAAAGAGCAGTCGAAGGAGATCGAGCGATGAGAGTGGGACTGAATCGGGCAGCGCTGCAGGCGGCGAAGAAACTGACGCGAATGATCGCGCCCGCGCTTCTGCCAAGCGAGAGGAGGCTGTTCTTCCGCAAGGCGTACGAGATCTGCCGCCGGCTCGCAACACGCGGAATCGACCCGATCAAGCTGCTGGCGCCGAGCATGAACTGAATTCGCCCTTGGCATTTGAAAGGAGGGGAACGTGTCGAGCATCTTCATTTGGCTGATGATGGTCTTTCGAGTCCTGATTACCACGCCCGGGCCGCTCGTGTTCGAGTAGGTCATCCGTCAACCGGCGTCACGGTCGATTTATCACAACTCAAGAATAGGAGCTCCATCATGGTCTGGATCGTATGGGCGATGATGATGGTCGAGGCGTGTGTCCGCCGTTAACCATCCAATTTCTTGAGGGCGGGAGCGTTTCCCGCCCTCGTTTTATCTGAGTGAGAAGCAGGGAGCGGCACAGCGGAGGAGAGATGAATGAATGCACGCTTCATCGTGAACGTTCGTTGCCATGTTCAGAATAAAGTTTGCTACGAGAACCGAGGAGAAGCTCGCCGTTCCCGTAAACGGGTTCGTCAGTGCTTGGGCAAGGAGATGCAAATCTATGAATGTGTGCATTGCCATTACTTCCATTTGGCCACCAAAAACGGCGGAAACGCAAGCATTCGGGAAAGTCATTCGTGAAATGCAGCTGCGCCGTAGGACTGACGTAGGATGGAGGCGGGCGCGACGAATCGAAAGAGGAGAGCCATGATTCCGGCAACGCTGAAGGTAAAAGAAGCAGCCAAGCTGCTCCGCGTGTCAGCCGCTCTCGTGTATCACTGGATCGAGACCGGCGCTTTGGCATGCTACCGGTTGGGAAAAGCGAAATCCCGAGGCGCTATCCGGCTCGCTGAGGCTGACGTCGTTGCGTTTCTCGAAACGCTGCGGACACAAAAAAAGCCGGAACCCCGTAAGGCTCCGGCTCCGAAAGCGGCAAAAGGCAAATCAATCTTTCGCCACATCAACGTCGGCTGAATCGCCGTTCAGTTTCTCATGCAGATAGGCGTCCCGATCACTGACGTGCGAATAGACCCGTGCAAGCATGGTTGCATCGGCATGGCCCATCCAAGCGGCCACGGTCAGATGGTCGATTCCATCCTCAAGCTTGCGAGTTGCGAAGCCGTGACGAAGCGAATACGCCGCGAACTTGATCCCATGCTTCGCTTGCAGTTCGCGATTCTCCTTTTCGCGCGTCCTCGAGTCTTTGGCCTTGCTCGGCTCGATGCCAAGCTCCTTCATCCGTTGGCGCCCGAGGTGCCGCTGCAGGCGGCAGAAACGGCAGTTCATCGCCCAGCTCGTCCACGGCTTGCCGTCAGTGTTGAGGAAGACGAGCCCGGTGGAAATGGACCGACGGCGAATAATTGCCTCGGCGCGCGGCGTGAGGAAGATCACCCGCGGTCGCTTCTTGCCCTTGGCCTCTTGCTTCGGGATGACGATGCGGTGCTTGTCGAGTTGAAGGTGCCGGGCGGCGATCTTCTTCGCCTCCTCGGGCCGGCAACCGGTCTCCCATGCGAATTCGAGGAGATCACGAAACGGATCGCCGTCCTTGTAGTGGTCGCGGATCGCCGGCCAGTCCTCGGGCGTGACGACCTGCTCGCGCCGAGTAGCAGACGGTTTCTCGATGAAGCGGATCGGATTGGCCACCAGATGGCCGCTGCGAACGCTCCAGTTGTATGCTCGCTGAACAGCGGCGATGATGCCTCGGCGGTAATTCGCCGACCACTGGTGCTTGTCGATCCATTCTTCAAGATGAAACGGGCGGAGCGTATCGGCTGCCATCATGACGCCCTCACCCAGCGCGGTGATGAACATCTGAATGCGGTAGCGCGACCATTCGTAGGTTCCGATGGAGCGGTGCTTGCTGCACCAGTCGAGGAACTTCTCGAAGATTTCGGCGATAGTGAGGGAAGTCGAAGATTTGGGCGGCGCGGCAGTCTCGCCGTCAGAAGCCATCAGTTCGTGGAATTTCCGCTTGGCTTCTTTTTCGTCGGCACCGAGGTTGTGACGTTCGCCATTGATGGTGACGAACCAGGCTTGACGATCTTCGCGGAACCAGGGTTTCGGGATACGAGCCACGGTGTGACCCTCCAGCAGGAACCATAGTGGATGCACCCTACGGCTGCCTTCGGGTCGGCCTGCCCCTGCCTGCTTGCAACAGGCGGGGGCTTCTTTATTCTGTACCCGGATTCTGTACCAGAGTTTCAAGCCTCGTCGTAAGTCATTACGCCCGGAGGGAGTCGAACCCCCAACCTATGGTTCCGAAGACCATTGCTCTATCCAGTTGAGCTACGGGCGCACAGTCCGAATCAGACTTCTACCGTCATTGAACGCCTGACCGTGTCGTTCGGCAAGTCGGTCCGGCAACCCTTGTGCACGTTCTGGTCGCGGTATGGATGAAGTTGTTCACTGACGGCGAGATACTGCTCGCCGCGCAATCGAGTCCATCGACCGGACACAAATTGCCATAATAACTTGAATCAACCGCGACGAAGCCCTTTCATTCCAAGGCGAGAACCAATGATCGATACTACGCGCAAGCCGAATCGTCTCATCCATGAGACCAGCCCTTATCTCAAGCAGCACGCCTACAATCCCGTCGACTGGTTCCCCTGGGGCGACGAGGCCCTTGCCGTTGCGAAGAAGCTGGATCGGCCGATCTTTCTCTCCATTGGCTACTCGGCATGTCACTGGTGCCACGTGATGGAACATGAGAGCTTCGAAGATCCGGAAGTCGGGCGAATTCTCGGCGAGCATTTCGTCAGTATCAAGGTCGATCGTGAGGAACGGCCCGATCTTGATCAGATTTACATGACGGCGGTGCAACTTCTGACGCAGCGTGGCGGCTGGCCGATGACGGTGTTTCTTACGCCGGACCTGCAGCCGTTCTACGGCGGCACGTATTTTCCGCCGACAGATCGCTATGGCATGCCTTCGTTCAAGAAGCTGATCACGGCTCTTGCGGACGCGTGGCAGAATCGCCGGGCGGAGATCGCGGCCAACGCAGTCCAGATCACGACCGGGATCCAGGAAGCGATGCAGATCGCGGTTCCGACGGGGCTGTTGACGGATGAATTGCTGCGCCGCGCCGGCTCACTGCTCGAGCGAGCGTTCGATTCGCATTTCGGCGGCTTCGGGCAGGCGCCGAAGTTTCCGCATCCGATGGAGCTGCGTCTCCTGCTGCGCATCGGCAAACGGATGAACGATGACAACGCCCTGCAGATGGCCGTCAAGACGCTCGATCACATGGCTCAGGGCGGTATGTATGACCAGCTCGGCGGCGGCTTTCATCGCTACTCCACGGACGAGCGCTGGCTGGCGCC
>DASRSQ010000317.1:0-6001 GCA_035656475.1 Gemmataceae bacterium
TGGAAGTTGGTAGGGCGTGGCTTCAATCAACAAGAAATCGGGCTCGTTGTTAATGAGGACGGGGACAGATTCGCACGCCCGTCGGTCGATTTCCGCACACTTCGCCATGTTGGCTTAGATCACTTCGTTCTCGAAGCAGTCTAAAAGCAACGTCCAGTCAAGGACGTTCGCTAAACTTTTGTGCCGCATTCATATCGGCATGATGTCTGCTCTGTCAAACAGTTGTTATGTTTTGAGCCTAGGCGAACCCGAAAAGGAGCGAATTGACCGCCGCGTCGATGGTCCAGTGACTTCGGGTGATGATCATCCCAAAAGGTTCACGAAATCGCCGAGGCGCGGTAAGCGAGTCCTGGAAACAGATAGGGATGAGTCAGGAGCCGAGGAGAGGCAAGATGTGGTGGCCGACATTCAGCGCGTTCAAGAGATTGTTGCACCTGAGTCGTGGAGGTGCGAAGCCCCAGCGTCAGGGGGGCAGACGTCGTGTGAAGGCGGAGCGACCGGCGCACTTGTACCTCGAAATGCTTGAAGATCGAATGGCGCCGGCCGCATTTCTGGTGACGGACACCAGCGACAGCGCAGTGGACCTGGGCTCAATACGTTACGCGGTCTCTCATTTGGCCAGCACGGGCTCGAACACGATTGACTTCTCCCCGAGTCTTGCTGGGCAAACGATTACGCTCGCCAACGGTCCGCTGGCACTCGCACGCTCCGTGACCGTCAGCGGGCTCGGCGCCAATCAATTGACACTGAGCGGCAACCATGCGAGCCAGGTTTTCTCGGTGTCTGCCGGCATCACGGTGTCGATCTCGGACCTGACCATCACCAGCGGTTCGGCGTATCTAGGGGCCGGCATCGGCAACGCGGGGACATTGCGTCTCAATCGAGTCGCGCTGATCGACAATGTCGCAGGCTACGCCGGCGGTGGTTTGCGCAACGATGGCGGCTCGGTCACTCTGAATGCTTGCACGATCGCCGGCAACTCCGCCCTCTATTCCGCTGGCATCTCCAACAATAACGGATCTCTCCTCCTCGTCGATTCGACGGTCGCGAACAACTCCGCCACTTCTGGCTCGATTGCCACGGCGGGCGGCCTGGGTAATTACGCTGTCAGCGGCAGCCACAGCGCGCCTGTGACCATCATCCATTCCACGTTCAGCGGCAACATCGCGGTGGGGGCGAGCAGCGGCCGCGATCTAGCCAGTGTGTTTCAAGCCGGCACGGGGGTCCCGACCATCACCGTGCAAAGCAGCATTTTCGCCAGCAGCAGCGGCAGCGGCATGGCGAACCTTGTTGCTTACGCCAGCGGCAAGATTATCTCGCTGGGTTACAACATCAACAGCGACAGCAGCGGCGGCCTCAACGGGCCCGGCGATCTGCTCAGCACCAATCCGCGCCTGGCCCCGCTCGGGAATTACGGCGGCACCACACAAACTTTCGCTCTCCTGCCCGGCAGCCCCGCCCTTGATGCTGCCAATGCCGTGTTGACCACGCTGGCCAGCACGATTACTGCCTCCGCGACACGCTTCACCGTTCGCAGCGCGGCGGCGGTGCCAATCGGCGCCGTGATTCAAATCGATGACGAACAAATGACCCTGACCGCGATCACGGGCAATACCGTGACCGTGACGCGCGGCAGCTCGCCATCCATGCATCGCATCGACGCCTCCGTACGAATCGCCTACGATCAGCGCGGCGTTGAACGCCTGATCAACGGCACGGCCGACATCGGTGCCTTCGAGAGCCGAGGCTTCAAAGTCACCGTGACCAGCGGCGACCATCAGGCCACGGTGATCAACACTTCGTTTCCCGGCGCCTTACAGGTGACCGTCACAGGCAACGATCCGGGGGCCGTGCTTTCCGGCGGCGTCGTCACGTTCAACGTGCCGAATTCCGTGGCGGGGGCCAGCTTCGGCACACCCTCCGTAACGCTGACGTCGTCCGGCATCGCGAGTTCGACCGCCAGCGCTAATGGCAGCAGCGGCGCGTACGTCGTGAATGCCTCGGCCGGCGGCGCCAATGATGCCGTGTTCCGCTTAACCAACGCTCAAGTACCGTCGATCACCGTCCAGCCCGTCAACCAAGGAGGCAGCATCGGCGCGGCGGCTACCTTCACGGCGGCCGCAACCGGCTATCCGACGCCGACGGTGCAGTGGAAGGTCAGCACCGACGGCGGCGTCACCGTCAACGACATCGACGGCGCGACCGGGACGACGCTGACCGTGCATATCGATGCCGGCATGAGCGGCTATCAGTACGAGGCGGTTTTCACCAACGACGCGGGCGCCGTGCCGACCAACCCAGCGACGCTGCTTGTCGGCGGTCCCGCCGTGACCGCGCCGAGCATCTCCAGCATGAGCACGTGGGACGGACCAGCCGCGGGCGGCACGACGGTCACCCTCACCGGCGCGAACCTGGGTTCGATCGGCACGACCACTGTCCGGTTCGGCACGACGACGGCATCCATTGTCAGCGACGACGGTTCTACCCTCGTCGTGACCAGTCCGCCCGGCGCGGCCGGACGTGTTCCCGTTACGGTGACCACGTCCGGTGGGACGGCCATGGGGCCGCAGCAATTCATCTACGACGGCACCGCAACACAATTGCAGGTAACGCTGGGCGCGCCGTCGACCGTGAACACCATGTGGGCGTTTGAGGTCGCAGTTGCGGCCGAGGATTCCCTGGGCAATGTCGATCCGACCTACAACGGCAATGTCACGATCGCCCTGGCCGACAATCCCGGAGGCGCGACGCTGGGCGGCACGCACACCGTCGCTGCTCACAACGGCATCGCCACTTTCTCGGGACTGACACTCAACAACGCGGGCAGTGGTTATACGTTACGCATGACCGGCGCCGGCATCGGATCGGTGCAGACCTACCCGTTCACGGTGACGACGGCCGCGCCGGTGCCGACGCTGATCGCGCCGGCGGGCTCCATCAGCACCGCGTTGCCGACGATTTCATGGAACGCCCAGCGGGGCGCGGCCTCTTACGAGGTCAAGATCGTTGATGCCGCCCGCACGAGCGTGGCTGTAGTGGACGCCACGGGCATCGGTCCAACGTCGTTGACGCTGACCAATCCGCTGACGGTTGGCCATGGTTACCTTGCCTATGTCCGGGCATTCCGCGGCGACGGAACCGCCAGTGCCTGGAGCGTGCCGATGACCTTCACGGTCGGGCTGCTGTCCACTCCGGTGCTGACCGCGCCCAAGGGTTCGATCACCAATGCGACGCCGACCTTTGTCTGGAACGGCGTGACCGGGGCCGACGCGTACGAGTTTTTGCTCAAGGATCTGACGCCGACGACACATACCGTTATCGACCAACAGGTCACCACGACGTCATTCACGCCCGCGCAACCGTTGACCGTTGGCCACAGCTATCAATGGCTGGTGCGGGCGCTCAATCAAGGCGCCGATACCAGTTCATGGAGCGCGGGACTCACGTTCACCATTTCGGTGTCCAGCCCGGTGCCGATCGGGCCGATTGGCCCGCTGCAAAATGCCTCGCCGACCTTCACCTGGAATGCGGCGGCCAATGCGACGCATTACACGGTCAAGGTCACGGATATTCGCACCGGCCAGACAGTCACAACGGCCAACGTGGCGGCAACGTCCTGGACGCGGAGCACGCCATGGACGCCAGGCGACACCTATCAATGGTCGGTTCAGGGCGTATCGGCCACCGGCGTCCTGGGCTCCTGGAGCAACATTGCCCGATTATTCGTGCAGCCGTTGGACGTTCCGCAGCAGACCGGACCGAACGGCTCGGTTCTGACGACGAGCGCCAACCTCACGTGGAATGCGGTGGCCGGGGCCGACGATTACGAGGTTAAGCTCGTCGACGTGACCGGCACGCCTGTCGTCGTGTTTGACGTCAGTGATGTCGCTGCGACTTCGTATTCGGCATCTGTGGTACAGGGGCACAAGTATCAATGGTACGTCCGGGCGTTCAGCAACAACGGCGACATGAGTGCGTGGAGCGCCGCCAGCGGCTTTGTGTATCCGCAATTGTCTGCCCCCGGATTGTCGGGGCCCATCGGCGCCATCATTACCGCGACGCCAACGTTCACGTGGAGTGCGGTCGCGGGGGTGAGTACGTATGAGATTCGCGTCAATGATCTCACCACGGGGCAGGCCAATGTCATCGATCAGATGGTGAGCGCGACCACGTTCACCTCGGCGCAGCCGTTGAAGCTGGGGCATATGTATCAATGGCAGGTGAAGGCACAGCAGACCTGGAGCAGTTCTGCGACCTTTACCGTTAGCGTGGCCATTCCGACGCCGCTGAGCCCGACAGGCATTCAGAACAGCACGCCGACATTTACCTGGACGCCGGCGGCTAGTGCCGCGACGTATGAGGTTCAGATCACGGATCTCGTGTCTAAGCAGGTGATCAAAAGCGGACGCATTGCCGGCACGTCCTGGACGCCAACCGTCGCCCTCACCTCCGGCGACGCATATCAATGGAGCGTGCGCGGCTGGTCGAGCAGCGGCGTTGTCAGTGCGTGGAGTTCCGCCAGTGCCTTCGCGACACCTGTCTGGTTTGCGGACCCCGACCTGGCAGAGGCGGTGCGCAGCGCGCTGGGGCTGGCGCCTGGAGCAGGAATCCAGCTCAGTGATATCGCGAACCTCACCAGCCTGACCGCCGATGCGAATCGGATCAGCAGTCTCGTTGGCTTGCAATTCGCCACCAATCTGCAATCCTTGAGTCTCACGCCGGGCGACCTCACGACCCGGCCGGCGCGAACGCTTGATCTGTCGCCGCTGAATGGATTGAGCGCCCTTTCCTCCGTGGCGCTTCAGGGAGTCGGGCTGAACAACACCAGTCTCACGGTCCTGGCCGCGCTGCCGGCGCTCCAGACGTTGGACGTCCGTTACAACGCCATCACGAGTGTCGCCAACCTGGCCAAGAGCACCACGCTGCAGACACTCTATCTGTACGGCAATCCGATCCCGAATATTTTGCCGCTCAAGGGGAAGTTCCTCAACCTGGATCTGCAGCCGCAGGGCGTCGCCCAGGCGACGACGGTTCCGGCGCTCGCGCAGGCGCTGCAGTACATGCCGCTGCAGATGTATGCATACGTGCTCAACAACTTCACCTATCAGCCGTACGCCGGTTCGATGAAGGGCGCACAGGCGGTCCTGGACACGGGCGCCGGCAATGACTGGGACATGGACGCCCTGCTCTCCTCGTTGCTCACCCAGGCAGGCGTGAGCAGTCGCTATGTCAGCGGCAGGATCACGGTGGGCGTGCAGGATCTCATGAACTGGCTCGGCGTGACCGATCCATCGGCTGCTTACAATGTGCTTTCGGAAAGTGGTCTGCATCCGGATGAAACGTTCGACGGTCAGGGGCACGTGGTCAGCGTCACGCTGGACCACACCTGGCTGGAGGTCGCCGTGCCGGTCGTCGGCGGAACGCGGTGGGTCGCATTCGATCCATCCTGGAAGTTCCGCGATTTCCAACCAGGCGTCGCCGGCATCTTCGATGCGGTCCCGTTCGATAGCGCCGCGGAAAATGCATACTTCGCGCAAACACGCACAGAACTGACCTATCAGTGGTACGAGGATCAGGTCGCCCAGTATCTCGCTGCCAATGATCCTGGCGTGTCGCTGGCCGATGTTGCATATGATGGTCCGATTCATCAGCAACTGGTTGCGCGCGCTGTGGTCGATCTGGGCCTGCCATACCAGGTTGTCGGCGCCGCGCAGACCTATTCGCAAATTCCCGACCTGGAAACGCATCGCGTGCAACTGCTGATGATGCAGGGGACCAAGGTTCTCTTCTCGAAGCAATATGAGGTGCCGCAGATCGCCTTGAGTACGATCACAGTCAGCTATGGCGGGACCAGCCCGTCACTGATACCGCAGCTACGCATCAATGGCCAGGTCGTCGTCAGCGGGCCTGCGGTGCGCGTGAATAGCGTGGTCACGCTGGAGGTCAACCATCTGAATCCGGGGAGCACCACGGTAGACACGCCCACCAGCTATTCGCGCTA
>DASRSQ010000318.1:0-3479 GCA_035656475.1 Gemmataceae bacterium
CACCGTCTCGACGATTCGCAATCATCCGAACGCGCTCAACCCGCGCATCAAGTCGCTCAACTATCTCAACAACATTCTCGCAAAGATCGAGGGAACGGTCGCCGGCGTGCTCGAATCGCTGATGCTCAACCACAAGGGCGAAATCGCCGAATGCTCGGCCGACAACGTGTTCCTCGTGAAAGGCGGAATCCTGCGCACGCCACCGATCGACGCCGGCATTCTCGAAGGCATCACGCGCAACACGGTCATCGGCCTGGCGAAGGACGCGGGCATCCCGGTCGAGGAAGTCGCGCTGACCCGGCACGACGTGTTCATTGCCGACGAGTGTTTCCTGACCGGCACTGGCGCCGAGATCATCCCGGTGACGAAGTGCGACGCCCGCGTCATTGGCACTGGCAAGCCGGGACCGATCACCAAGCAGTTGCGCGACCGATATCACAAGCTGGTGCGCGAATAATCTCAAGCCCCAGGATGAGCGCAGCGATTCCTGGGGGTTGACCCCCGCGAATCGCTGCGCTCATCGCGGGGCTTGGGACCCAAGGTTCATGTCGATCATCACCGTCAATAATCTCTCGAAATCTTACCGCGTCTACCAAAAGCAAGAAGGACTCTTTGGCGCCCTGCGCGGCCTGTTCAGTCGCGAGTACAAGGAGATCAAGGCGGTCGAAGGCGTCAACTTCTCGATCGAACCGGGCGAGGTCGTCGGCTTTCTCGGGCCCAATGGGGCAGGCAAGACCACTACGCTCAAGATGCTCTCGGGCCTCATCTATCCCACGAGCGGCACCGCGACCGTGCTCGGCCATGTGCCGTGGGAACGCGAGGATGCGTTTCGCCGCAAGTTCGCGCTTGTCATGGGGCAGAAGAATCAGCTCTGGTGGGACCTCCCCGCGGCCGACAGCTTTCAACTGCATCGCGAGATCTACTCGCTGCCGACGGAGCAATTCACGCGCACGCTCGGCGAATTGACGGACCTCTTCGGCGTCAAGGAACTCACGCGCCAGCCGGTGCGCGAGCTGTCTCTCGGCGAACGCATGAAGATGGAGCTGATCGCCGCCCTCTTGCATCAACCGCAATTGCTGCTGCTCGACGAACCAACGATCGGGCTCGACGTCATCGCCCAGGTCACGATCCAGAAGTGTCTGCGCGATTTGAACGAATCGCGTGGCGTCACGATTCTGCTGACCAGCCATTACATGCGCGATGTCGAGGCGCTGTGCAGCCGCGTCTTGGTGATCGCGCACGGCAAGCTCGTCTACGACGGGCCGCTGAGCGGCATCACCGAGCGATTTGGCCGCGACAAGCTTGTCAAATTGCAATTTGAAGGCAGCGATAGCCCGAGCGATCTGGCCCCGTTTGGCGAGGTGACGAACCGCGAGGGACCAGTCGTCGAGCTGAAGATTGAGCGCACGCGCGTTCCCGATGTGCTGGCCGCGATCCTGGCAAAGCACACGGTCCTTGACGTCAGCATCCATGATCCGCCCCTGGACCAGATGATCGCCAGGGTATTCGAGCAGGCCAGCGTCGATACGCGTATCACGGCGGATGCGTGATAACATTCCTCGTTCCCACGCCGAGCATGGGAACGAATAGGAAGAAGAATAGAATGATCTCATGCAAGCGTTGAGGAAATATCTAAAGATCCTTCGCATCTCGCTGGTTGAACGGCTCACTTATCGCGCGGACTTTTTTGTCACCACGTTCTTTCGCTTCCTGCCGCTAATCACGACGTTTTTGTTGTGGAAGGCGATCTACGCGGGCTCCGGTGCGTCTGAGATTGCGACGTTCAGCGAAAATCAGATGATTGCCTATCTGCTGCTGGTGCAGATCAGCCGAATGTTTTCGAGTATGCCGGGGCTGGCGAACGGCATTGCCCGCGACATTCGCGACGGCAATCTCAAGAAGTATTTGCTGCAGCCGATCGACATGCTGTGGTATTTGCTGTCGTATCGCGGCGCCCACAAGATGGCGTACATCGCGACCACGGCCGCTCCGTACGCCCTGCTCTTCTTGCTGTTTCACGACGTGTTTACGCACCTGCCCGGACCGTTGACTTGCCTGGCCTATTTCGTGTCGCTATTGCTGGCCTTTCTCATCGGCTTTTTCTTTGAGGCGTGCATGGGCATTGCCGGGTTCTGGTTGCTCGACGTCACGTCCGTGGTTTACATTGTTAATATTTTTACCTACTTCGTCTCGGGGCAGATGTTTCCGCTGGAGCTGCTTCAGGAGGAATATCCTGTCCTGGCGTACGGGTTGAAGCTGCTGCCGTTCCAGTATCTGGCCTATTTTCCCGCCATGGTGTTTCTCGAAAAGCTGAGCGATCAGGAGCTCGCGATCGGTTTGCTGGTCGAGCTAGGCTGGGCGGTTGGATTGATTCTGCTCTGTCGCCGATTTTACGGGCTCGGCTTACGGCACTATAGCGCGTTTGGTGGCTGACATGTTGCTGCGCTGCGTCAAACTCTGGCTTGCCCTGGCGAAGTTCAGCCTGCTCGGCGAACTGGCGTTCCGCGTCAACTTCATCATCAAGGTGGTTGTCGAGCTGCTCTGGCTCGCGATGCTGCTGTTGTTCAACTACATCGTGTTCCAGAAGACCACCACCGTCGCGGACTGGACCGCCGAGGAATACTTCTTCTTTATCGGCTGCTACTTCGCCATGGGCGGCCTGCTCGAGACGCTCTTCCTCGACAACTGCAACCAGTTCGCCGACCTCGTCCGCACCGGCGATCTCGACTTCTTCCTGCTCAAGCCAATCGACGAGCAATTCCTGATTAGCTGCAAGCACATCGACTGGTCGTGCATGCCGAACTTTCTGCTCGGCGTCGGCATCATGGTCATCGCCTACTGGAAAGGCGGCTGGGACATTCATCCCGGCCAGGTGCTCGCGTTCATCCTGCTGTTTTCGAGCGGCCTGGTGCTGGCGTATGGCTTCTTGATGTTACTGACGTCCGCATCGGTCTGGATGATGCGCAACCAGAGCCTGTTCGAGGCCTGGTGGCTATTCTCGACGCTGATGCGCTATCCGCGCGAGATCTTTCAGAATTGGGCGTCGCCAGCCGGCCTGTTTTTCTTTTTCGTGGTGCCAATCATGCTGGTGACGAACGTGCCGGCGCGAGCGATGGTGAAGACGCTGGACTGGTGGCTTGGTGTGTACGCCGTCGCGGCTGCCATCTTCGTGGCGTGGTTGAGCCGATTCGTGTTTCGGCGGGCGCTGCAGCGATATCGAAGTGCAAGCAGTTAGAAAAATCCGAAATCCGAAATCCGAAATTCGAAACAAATCCGAAATCCAAAACGTAAACCGAGACCAGGCTCGATCGGTCTCCGATTGCATTTTTAGGATTTCGGATTTGTTTCGGATTTCGGATTTTACCTAGTGCTTTGTCAAGGCTTAGCTGAGGGATCGCGAATTTTTGGAAGCTGACCTTCGGGACCATTCCGCGAGAATTGGGGCTGTAGACTGGTCTCGAAGGTCAGCTTCCAAAAAT
>DASRSQ010000319.1:0-2819 GCA_035656475.1 Gemmataceae bacterium
GAAGGCCAAGAGCGCGATCAGGATGAACACGCTGCCGAACAGGGTATAGAGGAAGAACTTGATCGCCGCATATTCGCGGCGCGGGCCGCCCCAGATGCCGATGAGGAAGTACATCGGCAAGAGCATCACTTCCCAGAAGATGTAGAACAGGAAGAAATCAAGCGCCAGGAACGTGCCAAGAACGCCGGTCTCGAGCACGAGAAAGAGCATGCAATAGCCCTTGACGTGCTTCTCGATGCCCCAGCTTGCGATCATCGACAGGAAGAAGAGCACGGTGGTCAGGAGCACCATTGCCATGCTGATACCGTCGATGCCGAGGAAGTAATCGATGTTGAAGCGGGCGATCCACGGATAGCGAGCGAGCTGGTCTTTGGGATCGGGAGTGGCCAGCTCATCGAAGCGTTGCTTGTCTGCCTCTTTCGCGCGGGCGGACAAGGAGGTGGTGCTGCTGGGCCGCAATTGTTCCGCGGGCCCCTTCGCATCCTTCTCGCTGGGGGCTGCCGCGAGCATGTTGTGGTAGTTGATGAACAGGCAGACGCTGATGACGAAGGTGACGGCCGTGCCAAACAGCGACCACCAGCGCATCCCCTCTTCGCTTCCCTTGGGGAAGAACAAGAGGCCCAGCGCGAAGATGCTGGGAACGAAGACGCACAGCGACATCCAAATCAGGTCTGCTTCAGCATTCATGGATGCAATCTCGTGTCAACCGCCGCTCACGGCGTAGCAAATTCAGTTTCCACCCAGGGCGGACGCCCAGGCGTACAGCAGCATGCCGACGCCCATCGCTGCCAGTGCCAAAAACAGCACATAGCTGCGCAAGTAGCCCGTCTGCCAGGTTCGAAGCCAGGCGCCGATCGCGTAGGAAACATCGGCGATCAGGTTGATGCTGCCATCGACGATGCCCTTGTCGAACCTCCCGCTCCACGACGACACCCACACCATGAAGCGCCCCAGCACGTTGACGAATCCGTCAATGACATTCGAATCAAAATTCCGGCACCAGTGGGCAATGGTCAAACCGGGCCGCACGATCAGGGCACTGTAGATCTCGTCGAAGTACCACTTGTGCGTCAGAAAACGATGCACGCCGGGGAACTGCTCCTTGGCATCGGCCGGATCGAGGTCGTGCCGGTAGTACAGCACGAACGCGAAGGCGAAACCGACCAACACCACGGCGAGAGCCATGAAGCCGACGACCGCATGATTGGCATGAGCCGCGGCGTTCTCCTTGGCGAAATCGACATCAACCGGATGAGCGTGCTCCGCACCATGCTCGTGTTCCTGCCACGGAGTTTCTCCCGGCTCGATCAATTTCGGCTGGCTGTGCTTGTGAAGCTGTTGCCCCAGCCAGCTATTCGCCGGTACCCACGGCGGCATGCCCCATGCCACTCCCACGCTCATTACCGCCAGCAGCACCAGCGGCGTCGTCATCATCCACGGCGACTCATGAGCGTGCTCGAAAACATGCTCGTCCTTGGGCTTACCCGTGAACGTCATGAACCACATGCGGAACATGTAGAAGGTCGTGATGCCCGCCGTCACCAGTGGCAGCAGGAACAACAGGAAATGCTGCTTCTGCGTGATCGCGAAGCCGAACGCGCCGGCGAGAATCTCGTCCTTCGAATACCACCCCGAGAAGAACGGCGTGCCCGCGATCGCGAGGCAGCCCACGAGCATCGTCAGGGCGGTAATCTTCATCTTCGGATAGAGCCCACCCATCTTCCCCATGTCTTGCTGGTGATGGCAGCCATAAATGACGCTGCCCGAGCCAAGGAAGAGAAGGGCCTTGAAGAACGCATGGGTCAACAGATGCAACAGGCCAGCGCCCCAGGCGCCAACGCCGAGCGCTAGCATCATGTAGCCCAGCTGGCTGACAGTCGAATAGGCGAGCACCTTTTTGATGTCGGTCATGACGATGGCGATGGTCGCGGCAACGAACAGCGTGATCCCGCCCACGTACGAGATCGTCAGCAACACCTCCGGCGTGAACAGCGGATAGCAGCGGCCGACGAGATACACGCCAGCGGCGACCATGGTGGCCGCATGGATGAGGGCGCTGACGGGAGTCGGGCCTTCCATCGCGTCCGGGAGCCAGACCTGCAGCGGGAACTGTGCCGACTTGCCCATGCAACCGACAAAGATGCCGATGCCCGCCACCACGAGCAGCCAGTATGGGATGTAGCCATAGCGAGTCGGCGCTGGCGATGCGTGAGCGTAGGTGTTTCGGTCCAGGCGCGGAGCGTCGAAGTGGTCGGGGCGAACGCGCGGGAAGATCAGCGCGGTGTCGCCCCCTTCGCTCTTGACCTTGACTGCGGCCCGGCCATCGGATTTCTTCTCGCCGATGTCGCCGCGGATGATGCGATGGGCCGCCGGCTCCTTGCCGAGCATTACAACGCCATGGTCATCCGTTTCGGGGCAGCGAACGCGCGAAAACACCTCCTGGAAGTTGAAGGTGCCGAAGTAGCTCCAGATAATCATCAGGCCAAGGATGAAGCCCGCGTCGCCGATACGGTTGGTAATGAACGCCTTGTTGGCGGCGTTCGAGGCGCTGGTGCGCTCGCAATAGAAACCGATCAGGAGGAACGAGCAAAGGCCAACCAGTTCCCAGCTCACGAAAATCTGGAAGAGGTTGTCCGCCAGGATCAGGTTGAGCATCGAGAAGCAGAACAGCGACAGGTACATGAAGAATCGGCCATAGCGGCCGCGCCGCTCATAGTGTCCGTGCGCAGTGTGGACCTCGTGGTCCTCCACGGTCTTTTGTAGCTCCTCCGACATGTACCCGATCGAGAAGAGGTGAATGAGGCTGGCGATGAACGTCA
>DASRSQ010000320.1:0-5911 GCA_035656475.1 Gemmataceae bacterium
TGACCCAGGGCTGATAATATTCCCACAACTCCCTCAATCCCCCGGTCGATTCATCGCGCACGTAGATCAGCAGATGATGGTCGCTACCCTTCCACTTCTCGGTGGCATAACGCGTGTGATTCGAGTTCTCGTGCACGATCGGCTCGGGCGGCAGCATGTACGGCCCCTGGAACGCCGGCATGTATGCCCAGGTGCCAGGGAGGGAGAGGAACGGCGTGTCGCCGCGGACGACCTGGAAGGGAATCGTATGCCAGCCCCAGTCGGCCGGAGTCCACGAGCCGCTCCACTGGGCATCGATGTGCCCTTTGCCCTTGAGAAGGCGGCCGAGCATCCGATCCGAATCGGGATCCGCCGCTTCCTTGCTGATGTCTTGCTTGAGGGCGCGATACCACGCACAGTCGGCCACCAGCGGATCCCAGCCGTTCAGGTCCGGCGTCTTGATCGCTGGCTCCTCGGCCTGCGTGATGGACGATCGACCCACCTCGACGCCCGGCTTTGACCACGCCGACTTCATCTCGGGCGCCATTGGCTCCGGCGCCTTGACGGGCGGTATCGGCTCCGGCAGGCGCACTTCGGATTTGTTTTCCGGCTTGCGCAGCTTGGCGACTGTTACCTCCACCTGTTTCGGCTGCGCCGGCGGCGGCGGCCCGGCTGCCTGCTTCTTCCGATTGCACGCGCTGAGCCCAAGGAGCATGAATGGAATGACAAAGCAGATGGAAGCGCAGAATCTTGGTTTCATCATGGATTCCTTTCACATGCGGCCAAGGCAAGATCTGATTCGCGGCGAATTCGTTTCTGCCATTTTGCAATAGCACGCTTTCCGTGTCGAGATGGAAATGGCCGCACGCGCAAGCCGCGGATCGACGAGTCAGGGGCGGTACGACCTCGAGAGAACCGTTAGGGTGGATAAAGTCGTTCTCGGATGATACCCAATTGACGCTCGACGAGATTTCGTGGGCTTCCTGAGAAGGACGCTGTCGAAATCCTTTAACGCGGGTTTCTTCGCTTTGAAGCAAACCTTGAGGATGGCGGCCAGGCGGTGGTCGACAATGTAAATGTTGAAGGTGCTGCCGCCGTCGCTGAGACGGAACCGGGCGGCTTGCTTCTCACGCCAGTGATATAGCACGTCGGCGGCGCGTGCGTGTTCCAGCGCCTCGTCTCATTTTTTTCTTCGCCGCCAGAATGATCGCCATGTGGTTCCAGTAGGTCTCGATCACGAGCTGACTGCTGTGCTTGTTCAGGCTCGATGTGACCATGATCTGCCAGCCATGTTTTGGCTCCACATAGTATCTTGTCGGAGCATGGGCAATCGCCCTTCGAGCAGTCGTTGCCTAAAAATCACCATGCGAGCCAGCAAGGCCAGGCAGCACGTTTTGTGACGACCGAATAGTGCCTGGCACCGCTAACAGGAGGATCCCGATGATGCGATCGCTCCTCGCCTCCTTCGCTCTCTGCGCATGCCTGTGCACCGCGCGCAGCGCTCCCGCGCGCCTGCGCTACGAGCCTGCCTTGCCTCCTTTCTTGCTCGTCGGTACGCGCTGGTCCGGCAGCGACATCGAATCGGGCGAATGGCAAATCGTCTTTGAAAAGGACGGCACTGTCACCTATTCCTACAATGGCCGAACTTTCCGCAACGGCACCTGGAAATGGCACAAGGACGTGCTCTACTTCGAGACCAACCAGCGGTTCTACGAATTCCGCGGTACCTTCCATGGAGACTGCATCGACGGGGAATCGTCCAACATTCGCGGCATCCGCTGGCACACCTCCATGTACCGCGTTCAGGGTCAAGCGAATTCGTCCAGGAAATAAGAGGCATCGCAATGCGTCGCATCCTTGGCATCACCATCGCCTGGATCGTCCTGGCCATCGGCCTTGCTCGCGCCGCCCCCGCACGCCCGCTCTACACGCCCAGCGTGCGACCGACGCCGCCAACGCGTAAAGTCTTCGACCTGCATAACAGCGCCTGGCTTGGCAAGTACAATGCCGCGGCGCGAACCTTCATTTTCGAAGCCGACGGTACGCTCAGCTACAAGGTTCCCACGTCAAAACTTGGGAAGAGCTACAAAAATCGAGGCTTCTGGCGTCTCGAAGGCAATACCGTGTTCTTCGAATACTACATCAATCCAAAGCAGAAGCTCATGGAATTTCGCGGCACCATGGTGGACATCAACACCATCGTCGGCGAGGCACATTACTTACTCAATGGATCACGGACTAAGCAAACGCTGCATCGCGAGCCCGTGCCATGAACGCTGTCACTTCTGCAGATTGACGCTCACCAGCTTGCGCTGATCGCGCGCATACAGCTTGCCGGCCGCCAGGGCGATCTGCGCCCGGGCAGGCGCCGCGTCGAGGAGGTGGAAACGCGCGGTTTCGCGAAACGCATTGGGCGTCGCCTGCACGAGGACCAGGTCCCCCTTCTCGGTCAAGATGATGAGCTGGCCGTCGGCGTAGATCATCGTGCCATTGCCGAAGCGTGGCTCCTGCCAGCGGATCTTGCGCGACTTCAGCTCGAAGCAGCGGAGCGTCGTTGGCGTCGGCGAATCCTGCCGGCCGTCGAAGCCGTAGATGTGGCCATCGTGATAGATGCACGTGTTGTACTGGTTCGACATGATCTTCTCGTCGGTCCACAATTCGTCCGCGCCATCCGCCTTGAGCTTGAGCAAGAGCGCCCCGGTTTCGTAGCTCGCCGAGAAAAACGCCTGATCGCCAATGATCAGCGGCGTCGCCGCGTTGACCGATGCGTCATAGCGAGCGCGGAAGCGCTGCTGATAGACGACCGCTCCCGTCTTGGCATTGACGATCGCCACGCCGGTGCGCGTGAAGAAGACGGCGAGCCGTTTGCCGCTGACGGTGGTGACAACGGGAGACGAATAGCTCGGCGGATCATCCGTGGCTCGCCACGCTTCCTTGCCGCTGTCGAGCTCAAACGCAACGATGCCCGCCTTCTTGCCGCCGACATTGACGAGCACGAGATTCTGCTCGACCACCGGCGACGTGCCGATGCCGAAGTAGCCGAGCGGCGTCTTAAATTCCTTGGTGAGCGAGCGCGACCAGATCTTCTTGCCGGCATCAAGGGTCAAACAGGTCAGCGTCCCCTCGGCACCGAGCGTGATGATGTTATTGCCCGCAACGATCGGCGTCGAACGCGGCCCGTCTCCCTTGCTGAGGGCGTCGGAATACGTGGTGGGATACGTGAACTTCCAGAGTTCTTTGCCCGTCTTCGCGTTCAGGCACTCGACGATTTCGTCGTTATCGACGCGATGAAACAGAATGAGCCGATCGCCCGCGATGATGGGCCCGCTGTAGCCTTCGCCGACATCGCGCTGCCAGAGGATCGCGGGCCCATCCTTGGGGAAGGTGGTGACCAGTCCCTTTTCGAGCGACGTGCCATCGCGACGCGGGCCGAGCCATTGCGGCCAGTCGTCAGCGTGTATGGCGGACGTGAGGCAGAATAGGATGCCGCACAATAGGACGCGTTTCATGGACTACTCCGTGTCGACAAATGTTCCTTGGACGTGTGCTCAGAAAAAAGCGTCGTCATCTTCCGCTTGGCGGTTTAGCGCACCTCGCATCTCGCACGGACGTCACGCGTACGCGGCGATTCTCGGCGCTAAACCGCCAAGCGGACGATTACGACGCAATTGATGCGACCTCGCTCCAAGCCGCTATAATTCTATCGATCTGCTTTGCCGAGATTCAGGGAGAGGCGCCTTACATGCGTTACCTGGTCAAGATCTACCACTACAACGGCAGCTACAGTGCGATGGCCCCTGACTTGCCAGGTTGCGTGGCCGCGGCGAAGACGGTGGAAAAGGTTCGCACGTTGATGGCGGATGCGATGGCTCTCCACCTGAATGCGTTGCGCAAGAGCGGGGACAAAGTCCCCAAGCCGAGGAAACGCGTACAACTGGACGCCGATGATTTCGAGGACGAGGAAATCTGCACCTGGATCGAAGTCAAAGAGCAAAGGCCCAGGCGACGCACCACTGCATCTGCCACACGTGGTTAACGGTTACCCAGCCATGCTTCGAGAAGATTTCGTTGGTCCCGGTTGATGCCGATCAACGCCACAGAGCCTGCGAAGTGCGCAGAGAACGTTTGCCATGAATACAGCGGCTCTCTGCGCTCTTCGCGATCTCCGCGGTGAATATCACGCCATTGCCTTCCAGATCGGCTCCGCACCCTCGACGCCGATAAGCTTCTGATCCAGGCCGCCGTAGAAATAGGTCAACCGATCCGGATCGAGTCCCATCAGGTGCAGGATGGTGGCGTGCAGGTTCTTGACGTGGAAGCGGTCCTCGACCGCCTCGGCGCCGAGCTCATCCGTCGCGCCGACCGACGTGCCGCCTTTCGTGCCGCCGCCGGCCATCCACATCGTGAAGCCGTACGCGTTGTGGTCGCGGCCGGTGCCGACGGCGTATTCGGCGGTCGGTTGCCGGCCGAACTCGCCGCCCCAGACGATCAGCGTCTCGTCGAGCAGGCCGCGCCGTTTCAGGTCCTTGATTAATCCCGCGATCGGCTTGTCGGTGCGGCCGGCGTGGAGGTTGTGGTTGGCACGCAGGTCGCCGTGGGCGTCCCAGTTGGCGTCGTTGTGGTTGCCGCCGGAGTAGATCTGGATGAAGCGGACGCCGCGTTCGACGAGCCGGCGGGCGAGAATGCATTTCCGGGCGAAGTCCTGCGTTTGCGGACTGTCGTAGCCGTAGAGCCGCTTGGTCTCCTCGGTTTCCTGATTGAGATCAACCGCTTCCTCGGCGCTCGATTGCATGCGGTAGGCGAGCTCGTAGGACGCGATGCGTGCGGACAGGTTGCTATTGTGAGCGCGCGGTGCCTCGTGCTCGCGGTTGTACGCGCTCAGGGCATCGAGCATCCGGCGTTGCATCGGGTCGGTGACGCCTTGCGGGCGTTGCAGGTCGAGGATTGGCGGGCCGTTGGAGCGGAGGATGGTGCCCTGGTAAGAGGCGGGCATGTAGCCGGAGGTCCAGTTTTTGGCGCCGGAGATGGGGCCGCCGGTGGGGTCGAGCATGACGCAGAAGCCGGGCAGGTTCTGGTTGACGGTGCCGAGGCCGTAGTTGACCCATGAGCCGACGCAGGGACTGCCGGAGAGGATCTTGCCGGTGTTCATCTGCAACATGGCGCTGCCATGGATCGGCGAGTCGGCGATCATCGAGTGGAGGAACGTGATGTCGTCCGCACAGGTGCCCAGGTGCGGGAAGAGGTCGCTGATGTATTTGCCGCACTGGCCGTACTGTTTGAAGTTCCACTTGGGGCCGACGACGCGGCCGCCATTGCGATGACCGCCGCGGCCGAAGGTGCGCACGTTGACAGTGCGTCCGTCGAGGGCGTACATGTTCGGCTTGTAGTCGAACGTATCGACCTGGCTTGGCCCGCCGTACATGAACAGGAAGATGACGCTCTTCGCCTTCCCCGGGAAATGCGGAGCGCGTTCCGCAAGCGGATTGGCCGGGCTGCGAGCAGGCTCGTCGGCGAAGAAGTTATCCTGCGCGAGCAGGCCGGTGAGGGCCACACCGGTGAAGCCGGCGCCGATTTCCCAGAACAGCTCGCGGCGCGTACGGCCGCAGAATTGCTTCGCGTCACTCATGGCATGGACCCTGGCTTGGATGTCTGATTATAGGATACCGGACGGGAGGGATCGGTTCAATCGAGTTCCACGCCCCGGGATGAGGTACTCCGATTCCCGGGGGTGAAGCGGCGGTAGGTTCGACCCCCGGGAATCGGAGTACCTCATCCCGGGGCTTGCGGTCAACCCCGTTCCACAATCATCGCCACTGCATTGCCGCCGCCGAGACACAATGATGCCAACCCGCGCCGCAGGCCACGACGTTCCAGCGCGTGCACTAGCGTCACCAGCACGCGCGCGCCGGACGCGCCGATCGGATGGCCGAGG
>DASRSQ010000321.1:0-2197 GCA_035656475.1 Gemmataceae bacterium
GACCGCATCTCGTTTGACCACCCATAAAGCGGCAAACCGTCGCTGTTTCACTTGCCGAGCTTGCAGGGCTGGTTACAATCGCTTCCGAAAGCCGACTGAACAAGGCTTCAAAAAAGAACTTCTGGGAGGAAGATCATGTCAAACAAAACATATAATTCATGGTCATTGCGGGTGCTGCTCGGGGCGACGGCGATCGGGTTTTCAATGGCGGCCGCCGGGCAGGCGCTCGCTGCCGATCCGATCAAGATCGCGGTGATTGCCGAGGCGCAGGCGATTGCCGGTGCGTCCATCCCGCAGGCCGCTCAGATGGCGGCCGACGAGATCAACGCGAAAGGCGGGGTCGACGGGCGCAAGATCGAGATCATCACCTACGACAACCACTCATCGTCAGCCGATTCGGTTCGTGCATTCCAGCGCGCGGTCAACGAGGACAAGGTCAATGTGGTGATCGCGAGCTACATCAGCGAGGTGGTGCTGGCGCTCGAGCCATGGGCTGCACGCCTGAAAACGCCGTTCATCACACCTGGCGCCGCGTCCAACGAGATCAGCAAGGCGGTTCACAAGGATTATGAGAAAAACAAGTATACCTTCCATGGCTATCTGACATCCGCCGCGCTGGCGCAGTCGGTGTGCGACGCCGCCAAGGAGCTGCTGGTCGACGGCAAGAAGATGAAGTCGGCTGTCATCATGAGCGAGGACGCCGCCTGGACCAAGCCGCTCGACGTCGGTTACCAGGAGTGTCTGCCCAAGATCGGGCTCAAGGTGCTCGATCACATTCGTTTCTCGCCGGATACCACGGACTTCACCCCGATCTTCAACAAGATCGAAAGCTCCAAGCCCGACGTGATCATCACCGGCATCTCCCATGTCGGCGTCCAGCCGACCGTGCAATGGAAGAATCAGCAGGTGCCGATCCCGATGTTCGGTATTTCGTCCCAGGCGACCAACTCGACGTTCGGCAAGGACACCAACAATGCGTCCGACGGCGTGCTCTATCAGGGCGTGTCCGGCACCGGTGTGGCGGTGACGCCGAAGTCCGTTCCCTTTGCGGACAACTTCAAGAAGCGGTTCGGCAACTTCCCGTCCTATGCCGGCTACACGGCGTATGACGAGGTCTATTACATTGCCGACGCCGTGAAGCGCGCGGGCTCGACCGACGGCGAGAAGCTGGTCGCCGCACTCGAGAAGACCGACTGGGTGGGCACCATCGGCCGCGTCCAGTTCTACGGCAAGGACGATCCGTTCACCCATTCGATCAAGTACGGCAAGGGCCTTATCACCGGCGTGATGCTGCAATGGCAGGATGGCCAGCAGGTCGCCGTCTGGCCCAAGGAGGTTGCCAAAGGGCAGTTGAAGTTCCCAAGCTTCATCAAGGTCACGAACTAATCCGCGCGATGACGCTCCCGAGAGGACTCTTTCGGGAGCGTTTTCGCATCGGTCGTTCCTCCAACGAGACGGCATAAGCCGCCGCGGTGTCCCTGAATGCTTTTCCTTCAAATCCTGATCGATGGCTTTGCCATCAGCTCGCTGTACGCCCTGGGGGCGACCGGCTTCACTCTTATCTTCGGTGTCTCCGGTGTTCTTAACCTCTCGCATGGCGCCATCATGGTGTCAGCGGCCGTCGCCGCGTGGGCGGCATCGGGCATCCTCAATCTCAACAGCTACGCCGGCGCGCTCGTCGGCGTCGCCACGGCCCTGGTGGCGGCGCTCGTCACCTACTTCGCGGTGGTGCTGCCGATCCAGAAATCGCGCCGCATTCCGGGGGAGGAAAAGGAGATCTTCATCCTGACCGCGACGCTGCTCTGGGGCATCATGCTGCAGGAACTGGTCGCCTATTTCTTCACCAACAACGCCAAGACGGTGCTTCCGATCGTGGAGGGGGTGGTCGATATTCTCGGGGTACGCACCCCGCGCAACGAGATCTTCACCGCGATTGTCTGCACGGTCGTCATCGGATTGCTGTGGCTGCTGGTGAACAAGACCAAGACCGGCAAGGCCGTGCTGGCGGCATCGATGAATCCGCGCGGCGTGACGCTGCTCGGGCTCGAGCTCAACAACATCTACATCGCGGTATGGGCGATCTACGGCATTCTCGCCGGCATTGCGGGCGTCTTGCTCGGCATGTTCCTCGGCGTTTCGTCCTACAGCGTGGGCCCGCTCACGGCGAGCGCATTCTCGATCGTGGTGCTGGGAGGCC
>DASRSQ010000322.1:0-2636 GCA_035656475.1 Gemmataceae bacterium
GGCTTGATGTCGCGATGCACCAGGCCGGCCTCGTGGGCGTGTTGCAGCCCGAGCGCCGCCTGGCGGATGTAGTGAGCGGCCCGTTCGGGGCTCACGGTGCCATTGCGGCGAATGAAGTCGTGCAGGTTGCAGCCATCGACGAACTCGAGCACAAGGAAGTGAACCTTGTCGTCGCGGTCGATGTCATGAGCACGGACGATATTCGGATGGTCGAGCCGGGCGACGGCGCGGGCCTCGCGGTAAAAGCGTGCGAGGGAGGCGGGATCCTCGGCTTGCTGCATCGGCAGGATCTTGAGGGCGACCTTGCGCCCCATGTGAATGTGTTCGCAGAGATAGACGGCCCCCATGCCGCCGGCGCCAAGGCGTTCGAGGAGACGATATTTGCCGCTGATGACAAAGCCTCGCCAGCGGCCGGCGATCAGCTTCTCGGCCTGGAAGTGGGTGAGAATGCCTTGCTCGATGAGCGCGTCGGCGGCTTCCTTCGGGGAGTGCGGAGCGCCGGCTTGACGCCAGTTAGATCGGCACGACTGAACCGTCTCTCGTTCGAGAAGACCGCTCTTGATGCCCAGCTCCAGAAATCCGTCGATCGTGGTCGGCGCAGGCATTTTCCGTTACCTTCGGCATCCGCTGGACCGATCAATTCGGACCCGCAGGCGTGCGAGCCCGTCGAAATCAATCGTCCAAGAAAAAGACAGGCACTCGGCCGACGTGCATCCGCTGAGGACCTGACATCTCGGCGCAGCATCAAGCCGTTTCAACCCATCGGACGGGTACTAGCGCAATCATCTAATATTCACTTAACAATTGCAAGACCCTAGTTGCAAAAAATTCGCATAATCGGATTTTTCCTATCCAGGCTATCAGCGGATCCTTACGTCGACCCTTCCCGGGCGCCGATCCAGAAAATGGCATCGTTCGACGAACTGCGGATGAGTCGGCTCCGTATCAACGGCTTGAATGCGCTTTCGAAGGAAATCGGCATAAGCTAATATTCGGATACTCCCAGCTCGCCAATCGAATTCACGCGGGGCACGCTCATGTCAAGATTCTCTCGATTCACCAGCACCATTGCCTTGATCGTGTGTCTTGCACCTTCGGCGTTCGCGCAGCCGAAGAAGAAGGCCGATCCGGCGATCCTGACGCTCGATCGCATCTTCGCCTCGGGCGAATTCGAAGCGGGGCGCGGCCCGGCACTGCGCTGGCGCAAAGCCGGCGGTTATGTCACCGTCGACTTCGGCAAGGGGGGCCAGCAGCTCGTCGCCCATGATCCCGCCTCCGACAAGCAGGAGATTCTTGTCCCGGATCACTGGCTCGTGCCGGCCGGCGAGAATCGGACGCTCAGCATCGAAGGCTACGAATTCTCACAGGACGGCTCGCGGCTCCTCATCTACACCAATAGCAAACGCGTCTGGCGCACCAACGCCCGCGGCGACTACTGGGTGCTCGACCTCTCCACACGCGAGCTCAAGAAGCTTGGCGGCAATGTCCCCCCTTCGTCGATGATGTTCGCCACCTTCTCCCCCGACGGCACCAGGGTCTGCTATGTTTACGAGAACAACCTCTATGTCCAGACCCTGCGCGACCTGCGCGTCACACAACTCACGAACAACGGCTCCGCGACCATCATCAATGGCACGTTCGACTGGGTCTACGAGGAAGAACTCTACCTTCGCAACGGCTTCCGCTGGAGCCCCGACAGCAAATCGATCGCCTACTGGCAGATCGACCAGTCGGGCGTCAAGGAGTTCCACATCACCAGCAGTGCCGACGGTCCGTACACGCGCGTCATCAGCATCCGCTATCCGAAGACAGGCGAACAGAACTCCTCGGCACGCATCGGCGTCGTCAGTGCCGAGGGGGGCGCCACCACCTGGCTGAATGTGCCGGGCGATCCGCGCGAACATTATCTCGCCAAGATGGATTGGCTCGGCGATGCGATCGTGCTGCAGCAGTTCAATCGGCTGCAAAACACCAACACCGTCATGATCGCCGATCCCAAATCACGCGAGGTCCGGTCGCTGCTGGTCGAAAAGGATCGCGCCTGGGTCGAGAACAACAATGATTTCCGCTGGATCGACAAGGACAAGAAGCTTGTCTGGCTCAGCGAACGCGACGGCTGGCAGCACGTCTATCTGGTGGCCCTCGATGGGCAGACCACGCAACTCACCAAGGGAGCGTTCGATGTCATCCACATTGAGGCAATCGACGAGAAAGCAGGCTGGCTTTATTTCCAGGCATCCCCCGAAAATCCGACGCAGCGCTACCTTTATCGCGTCTCGCTGAAGGGCGGCACGGCCGAACGCGTGACGCCGGCGGACCAGGCGGGCACGCATACGTATTCGATTTCGCCCGATTGCCAGTGGGCGCTGCACAGCCATTCGCGATTCGGGCAGCCGCCTACCGTCGACATGCTTCATTTGCCGGACCACAAGGTGATCAACACGTTCACCGACAGCGGCCCGCTCAAGAAGAAGCTGGCCTCGCTGAAGCAGTGTCCAACCGAGATGTTTCGCATCAGGACCGCTGCTGGCGTCGAACTGGACGGCTGGTGCATCAAGCCGCCCGATTTCGATGCGAGCAACAAGTATCCGGTTCTCTTCTACGTTTATGGCGAACCCGCGGGGCAGACGGTGCTC
>DASRSQ010000323.1:0-2377 GCA_035656475.1 Gemmataceae bacterium
CAGGCGCTCCGCTGGCCGATGCAGAACCGTCTGCCCATGAAAGCCAACGACGTTGACGGTGTTGCGGTCCAGACTGTGCTGCCGCAAGAAGGTCTCGACCGCTTCGGCATGCGCCTCGGTCACCACTTGCTCGGCAGCACGGAGAACGCCTGGCCGTTCCTCCCGGTTGCAGAGCACAGCGGCGGCGGCCAGCGCCTCCCTCAACAATGCGCGCTCGGCGGTGGAATAGGCCCGGTAACCGGTCGGGCCGAAGTCACCCAGCCACTCGCCATCGGTCCTCAGCAATGCGACATCGACGCCATCCAGAGACGTGCCGCTCATCAGGCCTATCGCCGTTAACAAGCCATATTCCCCGTTCGTTTGGTTGAATCCGACGCCCAACCTGATACACCACGGGCCGACCCGATCGGGCGCGACACCACACGAGTATCCTTCAATGAGTGCCTATAAATCCGAATTCCTGAACGTCCTGCAAAGCCGGGGCTTCATCCATCAGATTTCCGAGCCCGAGGCGCTGGATGCGCTCGCGGCCAAGGGACCGATCACGGGTTATATCGGATTCGATTGCACCGCGGCGTCGCTTCACGTCGGTCACCTGCTTCAGATCATGATGCTGCGCTGGATGCAACAAACCGGTCATCGGCCGATCGCGTTGATGGGCGGTGGCACCACACGCGTCGGCGATCCGTCGGGCAAGGATGAAAGCCGCAAGATTTTGACCGTGGCCGATATCGCCGCGAACCTTGCCGGTATCCGTACTGTGTTCGATCGCTTCCTGACGTTCGGCAGCGGCAAGACCGATGCGCTGATGCTCAACAACGACGAGTGGCTCGCCCCGCTCAACTACATCGATTTCCTGCGCGACGTCGGAAAGCATTTCTCGGTCAACCGGATGTTGTCGTTCGATTCGGTCAAGCTGCGCCTCGAGCGCCAGCATGAGCTGTCGTTCCTCGAATTCAACTACATGCTTTTGCAAGCCTATGACTTCGTGGAACTGTACAAACGCACAGGCTGCGTGCTGCAGATGGGCGGTTCGGACCAGTGGGGCAACATCGTCAACGGTATCGACCTCGGCCGACGCATGGCTGGCGCGCAACTGTTTGCGCTGACGTCACCGCTGCTGACCACTTCATCCGGGGCAAAGATGGGCAAGACCGCGGCGGGCGCGCTGTGGCTCAACGCCGACCTCGTCAGCCCGTATGATTACTGGCAGTACTGGCGCAACACCGAGGATGGCGATGTTGAGCGCTTCCTCAAACTGTTCACCATCCTACCGCTCGACGAGATCGCCAAGCTTGCTGCGCTCAAGGGGCAGGAGATCAACGAGGCCAAGAAGGTGCTCGCGACTGAGGCCACCGCGCTCGTGCACGGGCGAGACGCGGCCGAGGCCGCATCGGAGACTGCACGGCGGACGTTCGAGCAGGGCGCGATCGCAACCGATCTTCCGACGCTGGAAGTTGCCGCAAGCGAACTGGCGTCGGGCATCGGCGTCGTGGGACTGTTTGTGAAGGCTGGCCTCGTCGCGTCCAACGGCGAGGCACGCCGGCAGATCAAGGGCGGCGGCCTGCGCGTCAACGATGTGCCGGTGACTGACGAGAAGATGTCGCTCTCGAAAACAGATCTCACACCCGAGGGCGTGATCAAGCTGTCGATGGGCCGCAAGCGGCACGTGCTGTTGAAGCCGGTCTGAGGAGCCTCATCATCGCTCAGCGATTACCGGGCGGGTCGGAGGCGAAGTCCGGCGGCATACCCTGTTTGCCGGTGCCGAACTCGAAGATCTTGCGGAACACGCCTGGCGCCATCGCCGAGATCGGGTTCACGCGCAGCACCGGCGCGCCGGGCGAGCCGACCACTTCATAGGTGATACCGATCAAGCCTTCATTGCTGCCGCCGCCCAGCACGAGGCCGACGATCGGAATCTGGCCGAAGATGTTGTTCAGTCCGTACATCGGAACGAACGTCCCGCTCATGCGGACTTCGTTGGCGCGATAGTCGATGCTGCCCTCGATCGTGGCGCCGACAGTCGGCCCGCGAACGACGCCGTCATTAATGCGCAATTCTCCGGTCTGGCGCGTGAACTCGGTTCGCATCCGGGTGAATGCGATGCCCTTCGGGTTAGCCCCGCCGCTGTTGGCGACGACACGATCCAGTGCAGCTTCCCCTTTGACATTGAAGTTGCTGACATTCAGAAGGCCTTCCTGCGGCGAGGAATCCCCGTTTGGCGCGTCAAGCGCCACCCACATCTGGCCACCGAACATTTTCGGATAGATGTCGGTGAAGCGGAAGAAGGCACCTGCGTCCTTGGTCTCCAGATAGAGAACCTCGCGACCCTGCGCACGCGACCTCAAACTCCCAGTGATCGGCGTGTCCCGGCCGA
>DASRSQ010000324.1:0-5941 GCA_035656475.1 Gemmataceae bacterium
AATTGCTGTGCCTGGACGCGCTCAAGCGCGAGGAATCGTGCGGCGGCCATTTCCGTAGCGAATACCAGTATCCCGATGGTGAGGCAAAGCGCGACGACGAGAATTTCTCGCACGTCGCCGCCTGGGAATACGCCGGCGAAGGCAAGGAGCCGATCCGCAACGTCGAACCGCTCGTGTGGGAAACGGTGCATCCGACAGTGCGCAGTTACAAGTAGTCAGTGGCTAGCGATGTTGGTATTCGGTCCTGAAAGGACCGTTCCGTCAGCCCAGGCCGAAGGCCTGGGATAGATGGATACACAGCGATTCGAGCCTGAAGGGCTCGTGCAAACAGAATCCGATGACGGTGAACGGCCCCTTCAGGGCCGCGATCCTTGCGATGACCTTGACCCAGGCCTGCGGCCTGGGCTGACAGAACGGCCTCTTCAGGGCCGAAATGCCGGTTCATCGCAAGGAGATTGGGCGAAAGGGTATCCATGAACTTGACCCTCCATGTTTGGCGCCAGAAATCTCGCACCGATGCCGGGCGCATGGAAACGTATCAGGCGACCGATGTCAGTCCCGACATGTCGTTCCTCGAGATGCTCGACGAACTCAACGAGAAGCTGATCAAGGAAGGCAAGGAGCCGATCGCGTTCGATCATGATTGCCGCGAGGGGATCTGCGGCGCGTGTTCGATGATGATCAACGGCATGGCGCACGGCCCCGAACGCGGGACGACGACGTGTCAGCTCCACATGCGCAAATTCCAGGACGGTGAGACGCTCTATATCGAGCCGTGGCGGGCGAAAGCGTTTCCGGTCATGCGCGATCTCGTCGTCGACCGCTCGGCTTTTGACCGCATCATCCAGTCCGGCGGCTTCGTCGGCGTCAACACCGGCGGCACGCCGGACGGCAACGATCTGCCGGTGCCGAAGGCGAAGCAGGAGCTCGCGATGGATGCGGCCGCGTGCATTGGTTGCGGCGCCTGCGTGGCGGCCTGCAAGAACGCGTCGGCAATGCTCTTCGTTGCCGCCAAGGTCGGCCATCTCGCCAACTTGCCTCAGGGACAGCCCGAACGGAACAAGCGCGTTCGCAAGATGATCGAGCAACACGACAAGGAAGGCTTCGGCCACTGCACGAACCAGTACGAATGTGAAGCCGCGTGTCCGAAAGAGATCAGCGTCGGCTTCATCGCCCAGCTCAACCGTGACTACTGGGCGTCGTCGGTCGCGTTCAACGAGCGCGAGGAGACGCGCGAGGTCGCGGGCTGACATGCAACGGGGCGCGTCTCATGTCCACGTCGCCTTATGATCTGTCTGCCGAGATGTGCTGGCCGACATTATTCTTTCACCGCCGCTGGCGCGATCACGCCGCGGAAGCGCCGGCACTGCTCGAATTCCTCTATTCACTCCAATCGCTTCAACCGAATCCCATCGCCAGCGGCGTGGCGGTACGGGCCAAGTCGCAGGCCGGCCTCTATGAGAGCAGGTTCGACCTGTTCACGCATCAGCATCCGAGCCTGAAGAAGCTGCTCGGTTTCATCAGCCAGAGCCTGGCCGGCGCAGTTTGTCACGCCGATGGCGGGCGCGTTCAGCCGCAGGACCTCGACATGGCCATCGTCGAGAGCTGGTTTCATATCACGAACCGCGGCGGTTTCCACGACGCTCACCTGCATCCCAACTGCTCCTGGTGCGGCATCTATTACGTCCAGGTCGGCGACAGCGGCGCGGCGCAGGCCGGCGGCGCTCCCAACGGCGGCACGCGTTTCTACTCACCCTTCACGATCGGCTATCGCGACGTCGGCAATCGCTACCTGTTCGAGGAACTCGATACGCCGATCGAGGACGGCATGCTCGTCCTCTTCCCGTCGTACCTGCGCCACAGCGGCTTGCCGTACGCGGGACGGCGCGACCGCGTCGTGATCGCGTTCAACGCCCGGATCTTCCTCAAGGGCGTGCCGTCGAATCTGCGACCCTAGCATGGGATTAACCCTTGCGAGCCGGCCGGATTTGCGGGAAAATGGAGTAAACCGCTCGTCGCCCGCTGGCCCGAGGTCGTCATGTCCCAAGCCATCGTTGATCCGCTCGAATTGCGTCGCTTCGCTCATCACCTCAAGCAGTTCAACGGCGACTTGCGTGAACGCATCTCCGGCTTGCACGCCGAACTGACGCGTCTCTCCGACACCTGGCGCGATCAGGAGCACGAGAAGTTCACCCAGGAATTCGAGCAGACCCTGCGCGTGATCGAACACTTCCTCGAAGTGTCCGACCAGCACGTCCCATTCCTGCAACGCAAGGCCGAGCGCATCGAGGAATACCTGTCACAGCATTAAAGGCAAGGCCTACCCTCTAATCCTTAATCTCTTTTCCCCATGTCTGACGCGAAAGTACATGCCGTTGAGCGATTGGTGGAGTTCGAGGCGGCGGTGCGCACCTTTGCGGACAAGGCGAAGGGGGCGATGGGCGCCAACCAGATGGAGATTCGCCGGGCGTTCGACTTTCTCGAAGCGCAGCTCGCGATGTGGAAGTCGGAGATCCGCAAGGCCGAGGACGATGTGCTCCAGGCGAAGAACGAGCTGGCTCGGAGGCGCATGATGAAATATCTTGATCGGCCGCCGGACACGACCGAGCAGGAGAAGCAGCTGCGCCGGGCCCAGGCCAAGCTGGCGTATGCCGAGGAGAAGCGCGACAACACCAAACGCTGGTTGCGGCTGTTGCCCGATGCGGTCGAGGAATACGACGGGCAGGCCCGGCCGTTCAACGACATGCTGGAATACGACGTCGCCAAGATGGCGTGGTTCCTCGAACAGAAGATTGCCTCGCTCGATGCCTACAAGAACATGGGAGGCACGCCATGAGTGTCGCCGCGGGACGCTATCAGCTGGCGAACGCGTTCAAGTCGTTCAAGCAGGAATGGGACGCGACGGAAAACGTCTGGCGCGACATCGTGCGCAAGGATTTCGCGGACACCTATTTCGACCCGCTGTCAACGCGCCTCGCCTCGATGCTGACGGCAATGGATCGGCTCGACCAGGCGCTGGCGCAGATGAAGCAAGAATGTGAATGACGTTTAGCCCCGCCTCGCAGAGGCGGGCGGGCGTGTCCATTAGCCGCAAGAGGATTCTCGTCCATGACGATGCCGTGGAGCGAACAACAACGCCAGGCTTTGCGTGCCTTCCGCGCGGCGATTTCCGATCGCGCTCGCCGTGAGGCCGACATTGCCGGCGAGGAGCAGGCCCGGCAGCGCGACACGGAAGCGCATTTCGCCCGAGAGAAAGATCGCGTCGAGGTCCAGCACGCCAATGCTCAGGCCGGCGCGTCCTCGCACGCGGAACACGCCCGGCAACGCTTGCGCGAACAACAGCAGAAACGCCTGGCGGACATCGAACGCGAACATGGCCTGGCCCGCGATCAGTACATCGCCGACTACAATGCGACCAAGAACAAGATGGAAGCGGAGTTTCGCGAGGCGCGCTGGACGACGACCACGGTCTACGATGCCGACAAACGCGTGGCGAAGGAACAGATGGTCGAGGCAATCACTTCGTGCAAGGAGTTGATGCGCAAGCTGCTCGCCCATTGGCGCCAGGGACGCGAGCTGATCGAAAATCTCGAATTCCTCGACGACATCCCGCCGCTCGATCCGAAGGAGATTTCCGTCGACGGCGAGGATCCCTGGCAACGCATGCTCGAATGCGCCGACCAGGCAGCCCTCGATCTGCGGGCACTGCAAACGATGAAAAGTCCGCGAATCATCAACGGTTATCTGCCCTGGTTGATTCTCGCGGCGGCATTGTTGACCCTGGCGGCACCAGGCCTGATTTTTTATTTCTTGCTCGACCAGCCGCGGGAGTGGCTTTACACGTCCGCTGCAGCCGCCATCGTTTTGCCAATCGGGTATTGGATCATCAACCGAATGCGCCGGCAGACCAACGACCGCATCATCGCGCTCTGGCTGTCGCTCCGGCATAACGCGCATCTCGCGCGGCAACTGCGGCCCATTCGCCTCAAGATGGCAAAAAAGGCCTACCTGACCAAGAAACGCAACAGCTACCGCCACAATCGCCAGCTGCTGCGCGACATCGTTGCCAAGGCAAAGGTGAAATTGACCGAGTTGCGCGCGCGACGCGATCAGGCGCTCAAGAAGATCAGCGCGGCCTACAAGAAGCGCCTCGCCAGGCATCACGCTGACGTCGAGACGGAAAATCGAGCGGTTGAGGAGACGCTCGCTCGCGCTCAGCAGCAAGCGAGCGATCAGTACGCTGTCGATATTCGGCTCGTCGAATCGGCCCACGTACAACAGCGCGACGACAATCACCATTGGCACACGCAAATCTGGACCGAGCTGTTGCGCGACTGGAAGTCGGCGTGCGACGCGTTCACGTCGGCGTGCCGAAACGTTGCGCGTGATGCCGAGCAATGGTTTCCATCGTGGTCGAAGCCGCTGGAACTGCCGAAGGCGCTGCCGCACGGCCTGCCGATAGGCAGCATGCAGTGGACGCTGGACATGTTCCCGCAGGGGGTGCCGAAGGATTCGCAGCTGCCGCGGCCGGATCTAACAAAATCTACCTATCCGGCCCTGGTGCCGTTCCCGCGTGCAGCATCGCTGCTGTATCGGGCGCGCGACGAAGGGAAATCGGCGGCGATCGAGGCGATGTCCGCGCTGCTCCTGCGCTGCTGGACGTCGATGCCCGCCGGCAAGGTGCGCTGCACCATCATCGACGCCATCGGCCGCGGCGAGAACTTCTCCGCGTTCATGCATCTGGCCGACCACGACGAGAAACTCGTCGACGGCCGCATCTGGACCGAAACGCTGCAGATCGACGAACGGCTCACGAACCTGACCGTGCACATGGAGAACGTGCTGCAGAAGTATCTG
Source organism: Gemmataceae bacterium (assembly GCA_035656475.1). Classification (GTDB taxonomy): domain Bacteria; phylum Planctomycetota; class Planctomycetia; order Gemmatales; family Gemmataceae; genus SIAQ01. The sequence continues at coordinate 4,858 of DASRSQ010000324.1, forward strand.
CGCAATCAGTTCCAGACGCTCGCCGAATACAACGAGCAGGCCGGCGAGGTCGCGGAGCCGTTCCACTTCCTGGTCGTCGCCCATTTCCCGGTCAACTTCAGCGAAGATGCCGCCCGCCGGCTCGTCAGTCTCGCCAGCGCGGGCGCCCGCTGCGGCATCTACACGCTGGTCATGGTCGACACCAAGCAACCGATGCCGCACGGGTTCAACCTGAGCGATCTTGAAAAGGTGTGCACGATTCTGCATTGGCAACCATCCGGTCACCCCTCGCCCTCTGGGAGAGGGGTTGGGGGTGAGGGTGGCTTTGCATGGGAGGACGAGGATTTCGGCAACTTCCCGCTCGCGCTCGAGAAGCCGCCGTCGCCCGATCGCTGCACCGAGTTGCTGCGGCGCGTCGGCGAGGAAGCGGTGCGGGCGAGCAAGGTCGAGGTGCCGTTCGAATGGATCATGCCCGCGCGTGACGAATGGTGGAAGAGCGACAGCGCCAATGGCATCCGCGTCCCGATCGGCCGCTTCGGCGCCCAGGGCAAGCAATACCTCGAACTTGGCCAGGGGACTTCGCAACACGTTTTGGTCGCGGGCAAGACCGGGTCGGGCAAGTCGACGCTGCTGCATGTGCTCATCACGCAGCTCGCCATGTTCTACAGTCCGCGCGAGGTCGAGCTTTATCTCATCGACTTCAAAAAAGGCGTCGAGTTCAAGGCGTACGCGTCGCTGTCGCTGCCACACGCGCGGGTGGTCGCCGTCGAGAGCGAACGCGAGTTCGGCCTGAGCGTTTTGCAACGACTCGACCTCGAACTGAGCAAGCGCGGCGAGATCTATCGCACCGCCGGCGTCAACGATCTGGCCAGCTATCGTGAGTATGCCGAGAAACGGCCGGAGCTGCCGCATTTGCCGCGCGTGCTTTTGATTGTTGACGAGTTCCAGGAATTCTTCATCGAGGACGACAAGCTCGCCCAGGAGGCGTCGCTTCTGATGGATCGCCTCGTGCGTCAAGGCCGAGCGTTTGGCATTCACGTGCTGCTCGGCTCGCAGACGATCGGCGGGGCGTACAGCCTCGCTCGCAGCACCATCGACCAGATGG
>DASRSQ010000325.1:0-22897 GCA_035656475.1 Gemmataceae bacterium
CGCCACCTGGCTGCGGAGCTGGAGGTTTGGGATGTTGGCACCGGCAAGAAACGCGGCGTCATCGAGGGGGGACCCATTCAGAAAGGAGGCCTCGCTCGCATCACCCCTGACTCGCAGATCTATTGCGTCCTGACCAGGGACGATCCGCCGATCATCGCGTGGAATCTCGACAGTTGCCGGCGGCTCTGGCCCGCCAAACAGCCGATGCCCGACGTGGGCATCGTCGTTTCGAGTATCACCGTGCGCGATGACTCCTGGGTATTCACGCCGAATAGTAGCTTCATCGTTCACAGGAACAGGCTCTCCATCGATGCGATCGATTTGGCGACCGGCGAGGTGCAATCGAGCCTGACGCTCGGCTCCGATGCGACGCCCGACTTTCAAAGTCCGAGCAGCGGTTATGTGCGCAGCTTCACGCCCGATGGCCAGTGGATGGTGTCGGTCTGGGACTGCCCCGCATCAGGCTTGCAAGAATGGCTCTCGCAATGGCTGCCGCTGCGAAAAAGTTCGAGGAGCGTCGTGGTCTCGGAACTGGCGACGGGCCGCATCGTGCTCACGCTCCGCCCCTCGCATGTGCTCGGCAACACGATGCTGTCCGACGATGGCCGGGTCCTGATGACGTCCACTTTCCGCGGCGACGAATGCACCGTTCGTTGCTGGGACGTGCCCGGCCGGCCCGCGCTGCGATACGTGCTCGGCATCCCGGCCGGCATCGGCTGCGGCGTCTTGCTGATTCTGTGGTGGCTCCGGATACGCCGTGCCTCCTGATCGAGGAGCGTTATGCCGTCGACGCGAATCCAAACCGTGCTACGTGCCAGCGCCTTCCTCGGCGCGCTGGGCGTCATCGGCTTCGCGCTTCAGCTCACGTTGCCTGCCGATCCGCGATTCGCGCTGAAACAAGCGAGCGCTGCCATCGGCGTATTGGCGGCGGATGGCTCGTTTTTCACCACCGTAAGCATCGATGAAACCCGGACCGGTCTTTCTCTCGATACCTGGGACGCGTCCAGCGGCACGAAGCGCGACGAGTTCTTTCGTGGCCTGATCGGCATCGATATCCTTCCACAATACGGCGTCGTTCTCGGCGCCATCGGGGCGCCGGATCAATACGGCTTTTCCATCGATTGCCTCCGATATTCCGCTGATCGACGCTTTTGTGCCTTGACACATCGCAAGGGGCTAGCCATTGCCGATCTCGCGACGGGCCAGGAATGGCCGATGGCGTTCGAACTGCCCATTGTCCTTGAGCCCGATGCCGACTCAACCCGCTTGCACCGGATCATGAGTCAGTTGATTGCCACCAAGGACTTCTCGAGCGATGGCGTGAAATGGAAAGATGTCGTCAAGCATTTTCGCGAGAAGCTGAGCGTGCGCATCGTGGTGAGTCCGACGCTGGCGCGGGCGGCGGAAAGAAAGCGATTTGACGTCAACGAGGTGAAGACTGCTTTGGTATTCGCCCAAACCGAGGCGCCGGCGTGGCAGGTCCTGGAAAGCATGGTGCATCAACTGGGGGATGCGGTGATGGTGCAGCGCCGCGACCACGTCGAGGTGACGACGCGCGAAGCCGCCAATCGATGGCGCGTGTGCCCGCCGCAATTTTCGCCCCGCGGCACGATGATCGTTCTGCCGGTGATCGAAGGCGCGGAGGCGCGGCTGCATATTGTGGAATGCGCGACGGGGAAGCACGTCGCAACCTTGCGGGCACATCCGCAGGATCGACTGCAGTTCGGCTTCACACCGGATGAAGGACGGCTGTACTATTTCGCCAGCGTGCAAGCGCGGCCGGTTTTCACGATGTGGGACACGCGCTTGCTCCGGTCGGTGGGAGCGATCCAGGATGCTCCGCTCGGCGACTTTTGGGCATCGTCTCGCGATGGGAACTGGCTGCTGTGCCTGAGCAAGGAGCACGGCGCGGTGATCCTGGACTTCGAGACGGAGACGTGGCGCACGGTCATGGAAAACGATTTGCTGCAGTCGGCAACGTTCTCGCCCGACAGCCGAACGCTGGTCTGCCAGGGATTCGGATTTTTCGACGTGTGGGATGTCGCGAGCCGCAAGCATCGCGGACGCATCACCATGAAAGGCGCGTGGGCCCCGCCGATCTGGAATCCGCACATCTCTGCGGATTCGCGCGTGCTTTGCGGGCTCGACTGGAACGGCCCGAGCCTGGTCGCCTGGGACCTGCAATCATGCAAACGTCTTTGGCCCTTGGAGTCGCAAAAGAAGAGCAAGGGTTACACGGCGGCGAACGAGCTCGCGCTTTGCACGCCGGACTATCGCTATGTCATCGCGAGCGGGCCTTCCGGTGTCGCTGTTCTTGACCCGGCCAGCGGAGAGGAGCAGTCCGAAGTTTGGACGGGAGAAGACGCCAAGTTGCTCCGCTGCTCGGGTTCGAGCGATAGTCGATCGATTCTCTCGTACTGGGAGCTTCCTGAGCGTAAGTGGCCCGCGTGGCTGGCGAAGTGGCTGCCGGCCCCGACGTCTACTCGCTGCGCCGTCGTATCGAGCATCCCCGACGGGAAAATATTATTCAGCGTCAGCGGCCCAGGCATCGACTTCTCGCATCTGGAGTTGTCTGCCGATGGGAGCGTATTGCTGACAAGCCAAACTATCGAGGGCATCGAGACGATCTGCTGCTGGAACGTCCCCGGTCGTCCCTCGCTCTGGTACGTGCTCGGCATCCCCGCGGGCATCGGTTGCAGCACGCTGCTGATTCGCTGGTGGCTCCGGAAAAGACGGATGCGGCAGGAGAAATCGTTGGTATGATAGTGGATATTTATTACGCCATGCCTACCACGCGCTGGAGATCACCATGCGCCACGACTTCTTTCAGTCGACCTACTCCAACACCCGCCGCGCCTTCCTCCGCACGAGCACCATGGGCCTCGGCGCCATGGCGTTGTCGTCGCTGCTGAACGAAGGTCGCGCGCAGGATGGCGATCCGTTGCGGCCGCGACCGGGGCACTTTCCCGCAAAAGCGAAAGCGGTCATCTTTCTCTTCATGGCCGGCGGGCCGAGCCATCTCGAACTCTTCGATCCGAAGCCGACGTTGCAACGGCTCGACGGGCAGACCGTCCCCGCATCGTTCACGGCGGGGCGGCGGTTCGCGTTCATTCGACCCGACGCCAAGTTGCTCGGCACTCGGCGGCGCTTCGTGCGCTGCGGCCGGTCTGGGGCTGCGATCGGCGAGACGTTGCCGTACACGCGCGAGATCGTCGATGACATTTGCTTGCTGCAAGGCATGAAGACGGATGTCTTCAATCATGGGCCGGCGAAGGTGTTTCTCAACACGGGGTCGCCACAGTTCGGACGACCGTCGATGGGCTCGTGGATCACGTGGGGCATCGGCAGCGAATCGCGCAACCTGCCGGCGTTTTGCGTCCTGCAATCGGGCCCGCGCGGGCCGCGCGGCGGCTCCGCGATCTGGTCCAGCGGCTTCCTGCCGACGCTGCACGCGGGCACGCCCTTCCTGCGTGGACCGCAGCCGATCCTCGATTTGCAGAATCCGCCCGGCATGCGGCATCAGGAGCAAGCTGAGTTCATCGACGCCGTGCGCGATCTCAATCGCCTGCGGCTTCGCGAGACCGGTGATCCCGAGATCGAGACGCGCATCAACGCATACGAGACCGCGTTTCGCATGCAGACCGCCGCGCCCGAGGTAATGGAGCTGAACCGCGAAACCGCCGAAACGCTCAACCTCTATGGCGCCCGGCCGGGGCAGGCGTCGTTCGCGGCCAACTGTCTGCTCGCACGCCGGCTCGTCGAGCGTGGCGTGCGTTACGTGCAGCTCATCCACACCGACTGGGATCATCACGGGGCGGAGCTGAACCTCGATACGTCGCTGACGTCGATTTGCCGCGAGATCGATCAGCCATGTGCGGCGCTGGTGAAGGACCTGAAGCGGCGCGGCATGCTCGACGACACGCTGGTGATCTGGGGCGGCGAGTTCGGCCGCACGCCGATGGGCGAGCCGCGTGGCAACATCGGCCGCGATCACCACATCGACGCGTACACGATGTGGCTCGCCGGCGCCGGCATCAAGCGCGGCTTTATCCACGGCCAAACCGACGAGATCGGCTACAACGCCGTCGAAGGCCAGGTCCACGTGCATGATTTGCAGGCGACCGTGTTGCAACAGATGGGCCTCGAACACACGCGACTCACGTATCGCTTCCAGGGCCGCGATTTCCGCCTGACGGATGTGCACGGCAACGTCGTGCGCGAGATCTTGGCGTAAACGGAGAATTCGCAATGATGCTTACCCGAGCGCTTTTCATCGTCGTACTTTCGGCGATCCTTGGAACAACCGGTACCGGAGGCACGGCCAAAACGGAGGATGCGAAAAAGTTGCAGGGAACGTGGAAGTTCGTCTCGGTGGAAGGCGCCGAAAAGGCTCCACCCGACGGGTTCAAAAACATTCGCATGAAAATCTCGGCCGACAAGCTGGTAGTAATGGCGGAAGGGAAGGAAGTGAACTCCCAGAAATACAAGATCAACGACGCGAAGAATCCACGTGAAATCGACCTGGTTGTCAAAGTCCTGCTCGACAGGGGAGATGTCGTCGTCGCTTCCGATGAGACCAGGCAAGGCATCTACGAATTGAAAGACGACAGGCTCAAGATCTGCATCGCCCTGGCGACGAACAAGAAAACGCCAACCCCCGCCGGTCGACCGACGGAATTCAAAACGCGCGGCGATCTGACCATCATGGTTCTCGAGCGCGAAAAATAAGCCACATGCTTGCAACCGAGTACAAGCTGATACCGCTGGCACAACTCGTCCCGCACGAGGATGCGGTGCGTCGCGGCCTGGCCGACCTGCCTGTCCGATATGCAAAGTCGTTGCTGGAGGAGCCGGAAATTCGCTATCCGTTTCTTTATTACTCACTGCTAACGCATTGGCCTGATTGGCTGAACGGGGATGCAGCCAAAGAGGATCTGCTCTACAGCCGTCTGTACTGGTTCGTGCGGCTCTCCCGGCGATACAAGCTGGATCACGATTTTGCCGCAGGCTTCGAATCGGCGGGAGCGGCTCTGATTGAGTTGGCGCATCGCCACCTTGGCACCGAGGTCGTCCACGAAGTCGAACGGAAAGTCCGAGCTGAAATGGCATCGAATGAGAAGGAGATCGCAGTGTCATTCAGCGAATTTACCATCGGCAAAGTAAAAACTCAGTTCGGCCTCAGCGTCGATGAGAATGGAGATTTTTTCGCTACGGCTATCCCAGTCGCAATTAGTGCATCTCTCCAGAATGGACTGAAGATTTCCGGATCACTGGCCTTGAAGATCAACACGGAGAAGGCGCGGTCGGAAATGATCGTCGCGCCAGTTCTTCTGGAAGTTTACCAGCAGCTCGAAGGACGAATCAGTCTCTTTTCTGGAGTGGAGTGGGAGGTCGATGAAAATCAAGGCCTTCGCGGGCGATGCGATTTCTTGATGGGGTTGACCCAAGAACAACTCACCATCGAAGCCCCTGTGTTATCGGTCGTGGAGGTGAAGAACAACGACCTCAACTCAGGGGTCGGCCAATGCCTTGCGGAACTCGTCGCCGCTCGCATCTTCAACCAGCAGAACAACACCGTCGTCCCCGTTCTCTACGGTATCGTTACCACCGGCAGCAACTGGCGCTTCTTGCGCCTCATCGACAACACCGCTTACGTCGATGCGACCGAGTACTATATCGCGGACGTCGAACGCATCGTCGGCATCATCGTCAGCATGTTCACGAGCAGCGGCGTGCCTCGCAAATCCTGATCGATTTCCACCAAGAGATTCTCGATGCACCCTTCAAGATTCATTCTCGCCTCCCTCTCCGTCATCTTCTTGCTATCAACCCAGGTGGCAGCACAGGGGCCGAAAGTCGTTGCCGAGACGCTGCGCAAGCTCGAGAAGGAGATTGCCGCGGTGCGCTCGCTCGAGTTCAAGGCGCCAGTGCAGGCGAAGGTGATTGCGCGCGATAAAAGCGCCAAAGGCGTGCAGGGCTACTACAGCCCCAAGGACAAGACGCTTTATCTCTACGACGACAACGCCGGCAACTACGAACGCGGCGTGCTCATCCACGAGATGGTGCACGCCCTGCAGGATCAGCATTTCGGCCTCGCCAAATTGCATCAGGACACCTTCGGCACAGACGCGGAGCTGGCGCTGGCGGCGCTCGTCGAAGGGGACGCAACCTTCACCATGATCGAGGTGCTGAAGAAAGAACAGCCGAAGGTGGCGGGTATGCTCAACACGTCGCTCGACAAGGCGAAGAACCTGCGCAATGCCTTCCTCTATGGCACCGGCGCTCGCTACGTGCAATCGCTGCACGCGAAGGGTGGCTGGAAGTCGGTCGACGTCCGCTACAAATTTCCGCCGCGCACGACGGCGGCGATTCTGAGCGCCGGCAACAGCAGCATCGATCTCGGCCCGGGCCGCAGCGTTGGCGCGTTTGGCCTCATCCAGATGACGGCGGATCACGCAGCGGCGAAGCCGCTCGCCATTGCGGCGGCATCCGGCTGGATCGGCGATCGCGTCGTCGAGGACGGCGCCGTCAAATCCTGGCAGCTCGCGTTCGACACCGCCGAGCACGCCCAGCGTTTTCATCAGGCGTATGCTCTGCTGCCCCAGAATGACAAGGCGCGCGTTGCCGGCGCATCGATCAAGGGGACGCGCGTGCTGGTCGTCGAGGCGCCGAATGCGTCCGCCTATCGCGCGGCGCTCGATCGGCTTGAAGGGACGCCGACGCTGCAGATCTATAGCGCGAAGGAGCGGCGGCAGCTTTCCTTCGGCGAGTTGAGCGACCGGCTGCTCGAAGCCGACATGATCTGCGTCGGCGAATCGCATGACAACGAGCTGTGCCATCGCGTGCAGTTGCAGATCATCAAGGCGGTGCACGCCTCGGACGCCCGCCTCGGCGTCGGCATGGAGATGTTCCAGCGGCCCTACCAGGAACCACTCGACAAGTTCGTGCGCGGCGAAATCGGCGAGGAGGACATGCTCAAGGCAACCGAGTACAAGACGCGCTGGGGCTTCCACTGGTCGCTGTATCAGCCGATCGTTGACTTCTGCAAGCGCAATGCGGTGCCCGTCGCGGCCCTCAACGCCCCGCGCGAGCTGACCAAGAAAATCTCCGCGGGAGGATTCGCCAAGCTGAGCGATGACGACAAGAAATCGCTCGGCCCGATCGATTTCCACGTCAAGGCCCATCGCGATCATTGGTACGAGACGCTGGCCAAGATGCACGGCAACATCAAGGTCAGCGAGGACCAGAAGGAACGCTCGTACCAGGTGATGACGACCTGGGACGAGTACATGGCCGCGAGCGCGGCAGCGTTTCAGGAAGCGCGCAAGCTGCGCCGCATGGTCGTGCTCGCGGGCAGCGGCCACATCGACCTGGGTTTCGGCATCCCGCAGCGAGCCGTCCAGCGCACCGGCGGCAAGGCGGCGACCGTCCATATCGCCCCCGGCGGCGACGCCGCCAAGCTCTTCGCGTCGCCTCCCGCCGACTTTGTCATCATCGCGCGGTGAACGGTTCCTGTGGGTCAGGCTTTCCAGCCTGACAATCCAGCCGGTTGGCGTTCCGTCAGGCTGGAATGCCTGACCTATTCACCGTTAGGCAACACGCAAACTGGCGCATCGGTGGGGCTCACATGCACCCGCCCCACTCTACGGCCACTGCCAACGACCAAAAAACTCAATTTCGCGCGCACATCTTTCGGCGATTTCACGCCTGGTAAAGGAGAGCAATGCCATGACTGACGAAAACCACGACAAGACGCTAAACCGCTTTCGCCAGTACCTCGCCCTGCTGGCACGGTTACAGGCCGCGGGTCGAAATGCTGCCAAGCTCGATCTGTCCGGCATCGTCCAGCAGTCGCTGCTCGAGGCACACCAGGCCATCGACGAACTGTCGCCGCTCAATGAGGATCGGCAGACGGCCTGGCTGAGGCAGGTGTTTGCGAACAACCTCAAGGACGAGATTCGCCGGCTGTCGACGCAGAAGCGCGACATTCGCATGGAGCAATCGCTGGACGCGTCGATCGATCAATCGATGGGCCGGCTGGGCAAGCTGATCCCGGCGGGCGAATCGTCGCCGAGCCTGAAGGCGCAGAAAAATGAACAGCTTCTCCGTCTGGCCGAGGCGCTGAGCCAGCTTCCCGAGACCCAGCGGCAAGCGGTCGAGTTGCATCATCTGCTCGGTTTGACGCTTGGCGAAGTCGCGGATCGGCTCGCCAGCAGCAAGCCCGCGGTCGCCGGCCTGTTGCATCGCGGCCTCAAGAAATTGCGAGAACTTTTGGATGCAGCCAACGCGGATTCGACGTCCGATTCCGCATCGACTGGATAGAAACATTGCGAGGTTTGAATCATGACCGCTCCCACCTTCTCAAGCCGTTGGATCGTTGTCGTCCTGTCTCCCCTCTTCCTGATGCTGCTGTTCGCACTGGCGACCGACAGCGCTGAAGGCGCTCCTACCAAGGCACGTCGTGTCGCTCCCAAGGCGCCGACCGTGCAGAACGCCGCCAACCGCAAGTCGCCCACCTTTAGCGGCGCCAAGAACAAAGCGAAGAAGTTCAACAACGCAGGCAAGAACAAGAAGAGCGTGGCTCGCAGGCACCACCGCAAGCATCATCACCACCGCCGCAACCGCGCCTCTCGCAACGGCCAGGGCTCCAGCAACCTGATCGCCCAGATCCGCCGCGACGAAGCCCGCCTGAACGCCGACCTCAATCGGCTGAAAAAGCTGCTTCGCTAACTCCACGCGTCCCGCCAATCCCCTTGCTTCCCGCTCGCAAGGGGATTTTTCTTTCACGAATCATTCTCGAAGGAGTTTCGCCATGCGTCGCTGTCTTTGTCTCACGCTGCTGGCCATCGGCATCACGGCATCCACCGTCTCGGCGCAGCCGAAAAAGGCGTCCAGCGACGATACCCAGTCGCTCGCTCTCGAAGTCGCGGCCCTGCGTACCCTGCATCGGCTGGAATTGACGGATGCTCAACTCGAAGCGCTGCAGCGCCTCGCCAAGGGTTGTGCCTCGCCGACCAGAACGTCTGGCCGGACCAAGGCGACGGCGAACTTCGTCAAATCGCTCACCGCGTTGCGTGCCGCCCTGCTGGACGGCGATGCCGACAAGATCGACGAACAACGCGACAAGGTCCTGCAGATCATGGAAAGCGACAAGATCCAGATCGAGGATCGCGTGGCCATCAGTGACGCGGCCCGTCACAATGCGAGCAAGGTGATTCGCCTGCTGCACCCGGGCCAGGTACTCGCCTACATGTTGATCTTCGATGACGACGAGGTGGACCTGCTGGACTTGCTGGAGGAAACACTGGAGCGCGGCGACAAGCTGTCGACTGCCGAGTGGAAGCTGCTGCGTGACCGCGCCGCGGCCGACGGCGCCTGGCTGATCGCCGGCGCGGACGATTCGCGCGGTCGCGGCGCCGTCAAATCATTGACATCGCTGCTCGATCAACATCATGGCGCCAAATCCAAGTCCGAGACGGACCTGACCAGGCAAGTCGCAACGCTGACTTCAGGAATCGATCCATTCGTGATGCTACGCAACGCCATGGAGCGCGACGTTGCGGAGATGCTTTCGAATCCACGCTTTGCCGAGGCGATTCAGCTCGCGCTGACGCATCGCAAGAAAACTTCAAGTCGATAGCCATGCTTCCCAGCTGACAGCAAAGTTACGCTGCATCCTGAATAGTGCGACCGTCACATGAATTGAGCGGGCTGATTCTTCGTACAGGATGCTCGACATGGGCAATGGTTTTCCCGGTAGGTAAGAATATGCAGAAAATATTCGGGTAATACCGGAAAAGCCCGTACGTATTTGTCGGCAATGCCCTTAAAATCGTTGCGTATTCGATACCGATTTGTTTAATCTCCATGCTGCGTGGAGGACGAAGCCGAGCGCCCGGGACAGGCGTTTCGTCCGCGAAAGCACCGCCATGGAGTTTCGCGATGCCAATCCCTCCTTTTGTCCGCCAGTCCGAATCCACCCCGCGCGAACCGCTCGCTGTCATTGGCATTGGTTGTCGTTTGCCCGGAGCGATCGATTCCCCCTCTTCGTACTGGACCGCGCTGCTCGCCGGCCGAGACGCCATCTGCGAAGTGCCCGCCGACCGCTGGAAGCACTCGCGCTTTCACGATCCCAATCCCGAAAAGTTCGGCGCCATCCGCAACGCCCGCGGCGGCTTCATCGACGGCGTCGATCAGTTCGATGCCGACTTCTTCGGCTACTTCCCCACCGAGGCGGCCCGCCTCGATCCGCAGCAACGCTTGTTGTTGGAGGTCGCGCACGAGGCGATGGAGGACGCCGGCATTCGCCGTGATCAGCTCGATGGCAGCCGAACTGCGGTATTCGTCGGCGCCTTCATGTACGACTATCTCTGCATGCAGACGGCCAGCGACCAGCGCGACGAGATCAATCCCTATGTAGCGATGGGGACCGGCCTCACCTCGCTCGCCAATCGCATCTCGTACAACTTCAACCTCAAGGGCCCGAGCGTCTCGCTCGACACCGCCTGCTCCAGCTCGCTGGTCGCGGTGCATCTGGCGTGTCGCAGCCTGTGGGGCGGCGAAGCAGACATGGCCATCGCCGGCGGCGTCAATCTGATGCTGCGCCCCGAATCGTCGATCATGCTTTCCAAGGCCGGCTTCCTCAATCCCGATCAATATTGCAAGGCCTTCGACGCCTCCGCCAACGGCTATGTCCGCGGCGAAGGCGTCGGCGTCGTCATCCTCAAGCCGCTCAGCAAGGCCATGTCCGATGGCGATGCGATCTACGCCCTCGTGCGGGGCACCGCCGTCAACCAGGACGGCTACATGCCCGAGGGCTTCACCGTCCCGAGCCTGTTCTCGCAAGTCGCAATGTTGCGCGCCGCATATTCCGAAGCGGGCGTCGACCCGAACAAGGTCGATTTCATCGAAGCGCATGGCACCGGTACATCGGTTGGCGATCCGATCGAATGCCTCGCGCTTGGCACTGTTCTCGGCCGCGATCGCGCGCCGGGACATCAGTGCCTGCTTGGCTCGGTGAAAACGAACCTCGGCCATCTCGAAGGGGCCGCCGGCATCGCGGGCTTCATCAAGGCGGTGCTGACGGCTCATCATGGCATTGCGCCGCCAAACTTGCATTTCAAGAATCCCAATCCGAACATCGACTTCGAGGAACTGAAGCTGGTCGTGCCGACCCGGCCAACGCTGCTCGAGCGACACGGACTGCCGTTGACGATCGGCGTCAACTCGTTCGGCGCCGGCGGCACCAACGCGCACGTGGTGCTGCAGGAACACAGCGAGCGGCCACGCACCATCGCGGGCATTCCGCGGGCCAAGACCCGCCCCGCCACGCTGTACATGCTCAGCGCGGCCCATCGCGATTCGCTGCGCTCGCTCGCCATCGCACACGCCGACTTCCTCAACGGCGTCCGGCCGCGCCTCGATGATGCGGCATTCTCCGCCTTCACACGGCGCAGCCGTTACGAGCATGTGCTGGCGGTGGTTGGCGCGTCTGCCAAGGAAATTGCGGATCGGCTGCGCAAGTTCGGCGAGGGACAGGTCGATCCTGCGACCCTGGCAACGCGCATCGTTCCCAAGAAGCGCGCCAAGATTGCGTTCATCTTCTCAGGGCAAGGCGGACAATGGCTCGGCATGGGCCGCCAACTCATGGAACGCGAGGCCGTCTTCCTCCACGCCATCGAGGACATCGACTCTTGCTTCATGGAACTCGCCGGCTGGTCGCTGCTCGAAGAGCTGCGCGCGGAGGATGGCGCATCGCGCATCGATCACACCGTGGTGGTACAACCCGCGGTGATGGCGATCCAGATCGCGCTGTTCAAGCTGTACGAGCACTACGGCATCCGCCCGCGCGCGGTCATGGGACATTCGATCGGCGAAGTGGCGGCGGCGTATGCGGCCGGCGCGCTGTCGCTCGAAGACGCGGTGCGGGTGATCTATCACCGCTCGCAGGCGCAAAGCCAGGCATCGGGCAAGGGAGGCATGCTCGCGGTCGGACTGTCGCTCGACGACGCTCGGAAGCTGATTGAGGGACGCGATGGCCGCGTGTCGATCGGCGCGGTCAACGGCCCGGAGATGGTGACGCTGTCGGGCGATGCGGAGCCATTGGCGCAGATCGCGCATTTGCTGGAGGCGCGTGGCGTCTTCAATCGGCCGGTGCGCGTGCAGGTCGCCTATCACAGCCATCACATGGAGCCGATCCTCGACCGTATGCGGCAAACGTTGGCGGGCGTTCATCCGGGCGCGGCCTCGACGCCGCTCTACTCGACGGTCACCGGCCGACGTGAAACGGGACTGCATCTGGACGCGGAATACTGGTGCAAGAACGCCCGCGATCCGGTCTTCTTCACGGATGCCCTGAATGCCATGCTCGCCGACGGTTACGACACTTACCTCGAAATCGGCCCGCATCCGCTTCTCATTCACGGCAGCGAAGCCCTGTTTCAGAAGGCCGCAGCCGACGCCATCATCGGCCCCTCGATGACGCGCCGCGAGCCCGAGGTCATGATCTTCCTGCAAAGCCTGGCGCGCCTCGCGGCCCGCGGCGCTGCGCCGGATACGACCGCCCTCTTCGGCAGCGAGCGCCGTTTCGTGCGCCTGCCCAAGTACGCCTGGCAACACAGCCGTTACTGGTTCGAAACGTCGGCCCAGGCCGAGGCGCGGCAGGGTCGGTTCGATCATCCGTTCCTGAAACGCCAGACGCAGCTCGTCACCGAGGACGGGCTTGCGGTTTGGGACGCCAACGTCAGTTTACAGAAATTTCCCTATCTGCACGATCACCAGGTCGATGGCTCGATCATCTTCCCGGCGACGGGGCACATCGAGCTGGCCTGGGCCGTCGCCAGCGAGCAATATCGGCACGAGGCGTTCTTCCTCGAAGACCTGCAATTCGACTCCGCCCTGTTGATCCCGGACAACAGCCGGCATCCGCTCGAGGTGCGGCTCGAAATCGTCTCGAGCGAGGGGGACTATTTCCTCTGCAGCCGTTCCGCCGACGCACCGGTGGAAGGCGGCACGACCGCGGAGCTGCCATGGACCCGGCACTCGTCGGGCCGCATCAACACGACGCACGACCGCTTCGAGAAATCGTCGGCCACGCTGGAGGCGCTGCGCGAACGCTTCTACGCAACCGATGAACAATCGGTCGAGCGCTTTTACGACACGCTGCGCGCATCCGGGCTGGAATATGGCGAGAAGTTCCGCTGCATTCAGCAGCTCTGGCATCGCGGCCATGAGACGATCGCCCGCGTGCAGCTTGCGGACGATCTCGTGTACGAGGCGAAGCGCAACGCCTTCCATCCCGCGCTGCTCGACGCGTGCCTGCACGCGGTGTTCGCCGACAGCCAGGCACACGGCGATCCGAAACGCGTCTTCCTGCCCGCACGCATCGAGCGCGTGCGCTTCCATGGCCAGCCGGCGCAAAATCTGTGGTCGTACGTCAAGGTATCACGCAACGACGAGCACTATCTCTGCTCGGACATGCTGATCTTTAACGAAGACGGCTCGCTCGTCGCGGAGTTCGTCGGCGTCCAGTGCAAGCGCCTCGCCGGCTCGGGCTCGCGCCCGGCCGACTCGCTGTACGAGGGCTGCTACGAATATCGCTGGCTCCCCGCGCCTCGCGACCCGGCGCTGCACGGCCGCGTCTTCGATTGCACGACGGCCGTCCTCGTCTCGTGCGGAAAATTCGCGCTCGTCGAGGACCTTGGCACCCGGCTCGAAGCGGAGAATATCAAGCCGGTCGTGCTGCAGCCTGGCCTGCGCGAATCGCTCGATGACCTGCTGCGCGACGTGCCGCTCGATCGCCGCACACTCGTAGTGTTCGTTGGCCTCGGTGCCGATGGGCGTGAATGGCGCGGGCTCAGCAACTGTCCGCAGATTCCGCTTTTCTTGCGCGTCGCGCAGGCACTGCAGCGCCGCGAGGGGGTACCGCGGCTCTTCGTAGTCACCGCCGGCGCCGCCGGTGTCGCCAGCGACACGCATCTCGATCTCGGCCAGGCAACGCTGCACGGCATGTGTCGCGTCATCCACAATGAATGCCCGAACATTCCCGTCACGATGATCGACCTGAGCGAAGGAACGCCGGCGCGTGAGGTCGAGTTGCTGTTCGAGGAATTGCTGCACAGTCGTCGCGATCGCGACGAATCGGAGATCGCGCTGCGCGGCGAGGAACGTCTCGTCCGCCAGCTGGCGCCGATCGATCGTGAGTCGGCGGAGCAGGCGGCGGCATCGGAGGAAGCGGGTGTTGGCGGCGCCTATCGCGCGGACCTCAGCGAGCCGGGCGTCCTCGATCAGATCGTCTATCGCCGGCTGGCCGCGAGCGAGCCGGACGCGGACGAAGTCGAGATCGCGGTGCAGGCGGCCGCGCTCAACTTCAAGGACGTCATGAACGCGATGGGAATGTTGCCGGCCCAGGCCGTCGCCGGCGGGCTTGCGTCGGATCGGCTCGGGCTCGAAGTCGCGGGCCGGGTGACAAGGGTCGGCGCGCGCGTGACCGATATCAAGCCGGAGGACAAGGTCATCGCCCGCGTCGCCGACGGCTTCAGCGGCCGGGTCATCGCGCCGGCACATTGCGTCGTCCAACGGCCCAAGAGCCTGACCAACCTTGAAGCGGCCGCGGTGCCCGTCGTCTTCGTGACCGCTTGGTACGCGCTCGTCCAGCTCGCACGGCTCGGCCGCGGTGAGACGGTGCTGATCCACTCGGCGGCGGGCGGCGTCGGCGGGGCGGCAATCCAGCTCGCTCAGCGGGCGGGCGCCACCATCATCGCCACCGCCGGCACCAAGGAAAAACGCGCCTGGCTCCGCCAGCTCGGCGTCCCGCACGTCTTCGATTCACGCTCGCTCGAGTTCTTTAACCAGGTCATGGAGGTCACCAAGGGACGCGGCGTTGACGTCGTCCTCAATTCGCTCACTGGTCGATTCATTTCCCAGAGCCTCAAGTGCCTCGCGCCGTTTGGCCGATTCATCGAGATCGGCAAGGCAGATATCTATCGCAACAGCAAGCTCAACCTCGAACGGCTCGGCGAGAACATCTCCTACTTCGTCGTCGACGTCGATCGCCTCGCGGTCCAGCGCCCCGATCTGCATCGGCAAGCGTTGACCGAGGTCATCGGCATGCTCGAGCGCGGCGAGCTGCGGCCGCTTGAAGTGACCGAGTTCCCCGTCGGCAAGCTGCCCGAGGCGATGAAGTTCATGACGCGTGCCGCCTATCGCGGCAAGATCGTGCTGAACATGGACGGCGAGCGCGTCCGCACGTTGCCGCCACGGCAAGCGGCGCTGTCGTCGGATCGCACGTACATGGTTTCCGGCGGCGCGAGCGGTTTCGGCCTGGAGATCGCGCGATGGATGGTCGAACGCGGCGCCCGGCATCTCGTCCTGCTCAGCCGCAGCGGTTGCAAGACCGACGCCGACCGCGAAGCAGTCGAGGCGATGATGGAAGATGGAGTCGAAGTGTTGCTCGCGCAGGCGGATGTCACGGATCCCAAGGCGATCACGCGGTTGCTGGGACGCATTCGCAGCACGATGCCGCCGCTGGCCGGTATCGTTCACGGCGCGGCAGTGCTCGATGACGCCTCGCTGGCAAGCATGGATATGGCCCGTTTCGCGCGCGTCTTCAATCCCAAGGCACAAGGCGCCTGGAACCTGCATCACGCCACGGAAGCGGCCGGCGTGAAACTCGATTTCTTCGTAATGCTGTCGTCGATCTCATCGATCTTTGGCCTCTACGGCCAGACCAACTACGCGGCCGCCAACTATTTCCAGGACGCGCTGGCTCAGTACCGGCGGCTGCGCGGCCTGCCGGCGACCTCGGTCAATCTCGGCGTGCTCGGCGAGTACGCGGGCATGTCGCGCTCCGAGGCGGACGCCAACGACGTCATCGGCCTGCTCGAAAGCCATGGCATGCTCGTGATGTCGCTCTCGGAGGTGCTGGCGAAAGTGGAGGCGGCCATCGTGCAGCAGCCGGTGCAGCGCATGACCGCACGATTCAACTGGACCAAGTTCCGCACCGCCTATCCACATCTCGTGCGCAACACGCGCTTCCTCGACCTCATGAGCGATTCCACCCTGGCGCGCGGCACCCGTCCGGGCGGCGCCAATCTCCGCGCCACGCTCGCCACGCTTGAACCGGCGCAGCGACACACGCGCTTGCAGGAGGAGCTGGCCGGGTCGCTGGCGCGCATCCTCGATGTCACGCCGGACCAGCTCGACGTGACCACGTCGATCGACAATCTTGGCCTCGATTCGCTGATGTTGACGCAGCTGCGCAATCGCATCCTGCGGTCGCTCGACGTCAACTTGCCGCTGGTCAAGTTGCTGAAGGGGCCGAGCATCGCGACGCTCACGACAGACCTGTTATCGCTGCTTGATAATCGGGGTAGCGAAACGGCCGGCGCGAAGGACGGCGCCCAGAGTGCCGCGACGTTCACCGTCGCCGATCTCGAAGGCGTGCGCGTGCTGAATCCGTGGCTCATCCGCGGTCGGACGATCGCCGACTTGCCGATGCGGCTCATCTGCTTCCATTCGATGGGGGTCGGGGCATCGCTGTTCACGCGCTATCTTTTGAATCCGCCAATGGGCTACGATGTGCTGGCGGTGCAGACGCCGGGACGTGAGAATCGGCGTGCCGAGGCGGTGGTGGAAAGCGTTGACGCGCTGGCGGACCAGATCGTGCCGCAGTTGTTGCCATTCCTGGACAAGCCGACGGTGATCTGGGGCCACAGCAACGGCGGCATCGTTGCCAATGAAGTGATCCGCCGGCTGCGCGATCGGCATCAGTGGGAGCCGACGCACTTTCTTATCACCGGGACGATCGCGCCGCAGCTCATCCATCTTTGGCAGAAGCGCGAGGTTATGCTCAAGGCCATGGTGGCGGACAACAGCCCGGAATATCTCGTGTCGCTGTCGCGCTATGTCGATGATCCGGAGTTCCTGAAGTCGATCGTGCCGCTCATGCGGCGTGACTGGCCGCTCTTGAAGAATTATCGCTTCCAGCAGCTTTCGCCTTTGAGCTGTCCGATCACCGCGTTCTCGGCCCGGCAGGACGACATGGTGTACACCGACGAGATTCGCGAGTGGTCGAAGCAGACGCGCGGCCATTTCGAGCTGATCGAGGTGGACGGCGACCACTGGTTCCTCAACCGCAACCGCGATCGCATCATCACGGTGCTGCAGGATGTTTTCGCGCGCGTGACGTCCAGCGGGCGGGGGCACAATCATTCGTTGTCCATGGCGCCGCATCCGGTGCATGGGTAGATCCCGCTGGCGGCGGGCGCCCATGGTTCCCCCTTTTATTTAGTTCGCCCTTCTGCAGGGGGGGTCGAGCAACGCGAGCCCCGCGAGCCCGCGCGCTGGCGAAACCCTGGGGAATGCGAATCTGATCCGATCGCTGCAAGCGATGCTGGGTCTCGCCTTGCTCGATGTGAAAGAGACGATGTTCCGAGATGCATAACTGGCGAATCTAGGCAATACGCCATCTAGACAAGTTATTTCTACGATGCCCGGCCAGCACCTGTGTGCGACAACTTACGGATCCTTAATGGCATGTGGCGTTGTATTTTCCGCACTGAGAAGCTACGTTCCTCCCGTCGGATTGAAAATCACGCTAGGTGCTCAATGGCGTACCTGAAGCTGATAATGTTCTTGCTGTTGTTGGTGGATTGGCACGAAGATCCATTCTTCGGCAAGTCAGCCTTTTCACGGCAACTGGCGAGTCAGCCCTATGTCGCGCATCCTGATACCGGCCACTATCATCAATTCAGCATCGCGGCGCCGACGCACGTGTTCACGGCGGATGTCGGCTTCGTCACGCCCATGTTCCTTTTGACATCTGATGCGGAGATGAGTGAACCTGTTCACGCGGTGGATCCCTCCACCCTTCACTTGCTGATGTCCTTCCTGCGTTGACCCACGGTCCGTATGCGCCCAACCTCGTTCACGGAACTAATACCTCATCGCGCTTCGGCGTTCAGAGTGCGCGCGTCTTACACTATCTGGCGAAGGGAATATCCGATGCAGAAAGTATCGATCATCAGCTGCCTTGCCCTCGCATTGCTCAGCTCGAAGGTGAATGCTGACAGCATTCCGTGGGGCTATTCCGCATCCGATGCGGCGATCTATAACAGCAACAACGCATCGAAGTCGTCCTCAATCAGCTTCTCCGGCGCGAGCGGCGTCGCGACCGGGAGTTCCGGCATCATCGTCTACAGCGTCACCGCGTCGAGCTTCGCGTCCGACGTGTCTCCGGACAGCTTCAGCAAGGTCCCGTTCGACCTTGCCTTCAAGCTGACGGACGTGATTGGGACGGGCAGCAAGTCCGCGTCCGCGGTCAGCACCGACACGATCCACTTCACCGGCACGTTCTCGGCGTCGAATGTCACCAAGTCGAGCTTGCTGCCTGGCCTGAATTCCTGGACATCCAACACGACACAGGTGACGCTGGGTGGTGACGACGTGGGCTGGCGTGTGTACACCGTGACGTTTTCGAGCTTCACGCCGCCGGGCCAGCCGGGTGGATCGCCCGGCTCGGTCCAGGCAATCGTGACCGTTGGCCCCACCGTCGACGGACCGCACGGCTCTGGAGAAGTGCCGCCGGGCGATCCGCCCCCACCGACGCCGCACGCCGCTCCGGAACCAGCGACGATTTTCCTGGGAGCCGTGGGCGCCTTGCCGTTGATCATTGCGATCCGTCGCAGGACGCGCAACAACTGAAGCTAGGGCGTCTCCGTGCATGCAGGCCCACCGGTCCTTGCGGGGATCGGTGGGCCTTGGTTTTTCGACCCTTCAGAAATCTTGCTCACCAGTCTCTCACTGCTCGACCCACGTGATTTGCCCATCGCGTGTATCGGTTGGTAGAATAATGGTGGAAACAATATCCCTTCATATCGTCACGCAGGCCCCGGTTTTGCGCCAGGGAGGACACGTGGCCAATGCATTTCATTTATCGTTGCAAGCGTCGGACGGAGCACCGCTGGCACGCGTGACGACTCGTTTGTCCCTCGGCGGAAAGCTCCGTTCGAGTCAAACGGATGAAAACGGTAAGGCGGTTTGCCAGCTTCCGTCTCGTCCGAAAAAGGGGCAGCTCGAAATTGGGCCGCTGCCCATGCATTGGTCGATTGGCGAGGTGGTGGATTTCGCCAAGGTGGACCATCGCGATTTTGTGGCCACACGATTGCCTTTGGCCACGGATGGGCTTGGCTGGTGGCATCGCGTGATTGGCTTGCGCCGGACCGACCCCACGCTGGGCCGTGGCATCAGCATTGGCATTATTGACTCTGGGTGCGCGAACCATCCGGCGCTTGGGCACATCCATCCGTTCGGCAGTTTCTTGGCCGGCAACCTACCGCAGCCTGGCATTGATGACGAGGTGGAGCACGGGACGCACGTCTGCGGCATCATCGGCGCCAGGCCGAGTGCCGCGACGGAGTATTCCGGCATCGCGCCGGCGGCGGAGCTGGTGGTGGCGCGCGTGGAAACCGCAGCGTCGGGCGGTTCGTCGCAGCTCGATATTGCCAACGCGCTCGACGCCCTGGTCACGCACGGCGTGCATCTCGTCAACCTGAGCCTGGGGGCGCGGAAGCTTTCCAATATCCTCAGCGATAGCATCATCAATGCCTGGCTCAACGGGGTAGTCTGCTTCGCGGCGGCCGGCAACCTGGGAGGCAATCTGTTGTGGCCTGCCCAGCATGAAAAAGTCATCGCCGTCACCGCGCTGGGGCGTTTATCGGAGACTTGCAGCGGTTCTCTGAGCAATCTGCTGTTGAGCGATGCCACGCAGATGGACACCGACCTGGATGTGGCCTTCGCCGAGTTTTGTTGCCGCGGCCCGCAAACGCGTTGCTGTGCACCGGGGATTGGGATCATCTCCACCATTGGGACGGCGACCGGCGGCTCGTGGGGCGATCTGAGCGGTACCTCGATGGCCAGCCCGATGGCGCTGGCAACACTGGCGGCGGTGCTCGGCCGCGATTCGGCCTATTTGGGCGCCGACGCGGACGAAGACCGCGCCAGCCTGGTGCTGGAAACCCTGGAAAATCACTGCCGGCCGCTGTCCTTCGATCCAGATGTTCAGGGGAATGGGTTGGTCATGCTTGACATTTCGTTCTAATGTCGTTAATATGCTTAATTGGGACACGCTGAGCTTAGACTCATCATGAAAACAGAGCAATACGTCATCGCACTGAAGCGCTCCCACTGGGGAAAAACGCGCTTGACCGATGCACTTCATCGCCTGGACACGGTTCCCAATTGCACCGTCGTGGGGGACACGAGCGGCGTGCGCACGTTGATTGAAGCAAGCGATCAGGCCTATCGGCAGATCCAGGCGAAGCTTGAAGATTGCTGCTATGTCGAGCCGGTGATCCTGCACACGCGTCAGTAGTCCCCCCTGGATTGATTTTTTTATTTATGCCCCGCCAAATCATCAGTACAGCGTATGCTGACGCGCAGGCTGAGCGCGCCCATCTGGCCAAGACCGGTGCCCCTTCCCCGGAAGTGACGGCGGATCGCTACAAGGACCGCATCGTCAAGCTCATTCCGGGGGAAGTCGTCGCGGTCTACCTTTTTGTGGCCGGCCTGATCGCCGCCACGGACTCCGAACAGGTTCCGCAAGGGCCGCTGCTGACCGTGGTCTTTCTGGTGCTCCTGGGCCTCACCTGGCCATATCTGGCGCGCGTCGCCGGCGTATCGAACCGGCTTCAGCTGGCCATCTCCACTGTTGCCTTCGTTGTCTGGGTGTTCTCCCTGGGCGGACCATTTCCGTATCTGATGGCCCTGGTCGGTCTGAAGTACCATCCCATTTACGGCGGCATCCTGCTGCCTATTTACACCTTCTCCGTCCCGATCCTCGACGCATCCTACACAGGGCCACCTGAAAAAGACGAGTAGATCGTGGTTCGCCGCTTGGTTGACGTTTCGTTCACTCAGCTCTTTTCACGGAGGATTGGATGGTTCCGATTATCTTCGCCGTTGCTTGCTTCGCCGGTCCTGCTTCGTCGGCCGATTCCATTGTGGACCAGAAACTGATGGCAGCGTTCGGAAATGATTGTGCTGAAACTGGTCGCCCAATGAGGTTATGGTTGCCGGAACGAAATATGGTCTTGTCCGCTGGCGAATTCACCATCGAAAAGGATGGCAAAGTTCGGCTTTCTCGCTGTAGCATCGCGGTCTTCAATGAAGGCTCAAAACAAAGCGGACGCGTCATGACACGAATTCAGAGTGAATGGGTGATCCTCGTGTCGGATGGGCCGGTGACTCATATCCACGATCTTGCCCTTCGCAAGATCGTGGGATTAGAATTTTCCGGCATTCCAGCGGCTACCGGAAAGTA
This sequence comes from Gemmataceae bacterium, assembly GCA_035656475.1. Taxonomy (GTDB): domain Bacteria; phylum Planctomycetota; class Planctomycetia; order Gemmatales; family Gemmataceae; genus SIAQ01. Next base: position 21,320 of record DASRSQ010000325.1, read on the forward strand.
GCTCCGCGCGGTAAGTCATGTGGTCGTTAATCTTCCGGACAAATCACGGTCATGATAGCATGGCGACTTCCCTCCGTTCCGGGTGTACCATGCTCACCGCGACCGCTGTCCAACCGAAGACCGCGACCTTTCTCACCGCAAGCTGGCGTAACCTTGCCATGCTCAACTTCGTGATCGATCCGGCGATCCTCGAGCCGTTCGTCCCCGCGGGCACCAAGCTCGATTTCTGGCAAGGGCGGACCTACGTCAGCGTCGTCGGCTTCCAGTTCCTCGACACGCGCGTCTTCGGCATCCCGATCCCGCTGCACGCCCGCTTCGAGGAAGTCAACCTGCGTTTCTACGTTGTCCGACACACGCCGGAGGGACCGCGCCGCGGCGTCGTGTTCCTGCGCGAGATCGCGCCCAAGATGTTCGTCTCGCTCGGCGCCCGCTGGTTCTACAACGAACCGTACGTGACGATGCCGATGCGCCATCGCGTTGAGTTGCCGGGCAACGAAGGCCTGGTCAGCTACCAATGGTTCCACGGCGGCCGCTGGAATGGCCTGAGCGTGCGCTTTCATGGCGAGGCACAGCCGATGATGGCTGGGTCGGAGGAGGAGTTCGTGGCCGAGCATTACTTCGGCTACACCCGACAGCGCGATGGCTCGACGATGGAGTATGCGGTCGAACATCCGCCGTGGCGCGTCTGGCCGACGCTGTCTGTGGTCTATGACTGCGATGTGGAGGCGATCTACGGCGAGGCATTCGTGCCGGTGCTGCGCGAGCCGACGTCGGTCCTGGTCGCCGACGGCTCGCCGGTGCTGGTAAGGCGCGGCGTACGGTTGTAGCTCAATTGAACCACGGGGGACACTGGGAACACGGGGGAGCATACATGATGCATCTGCAATCGCCCGTGGTGCAGGCGAGCCCGCCTGCACGAAACCGGCAAGGGCTCACCGAATGGCAATTCAAGGCTTGTGTAATAGCGTGGCTGCGAGGGACGCGCAGGCGAGCCGCCTGCACCACGGGTCGCTGGCCCAGTCCTTCGGCCGCTGACGCGCGCTTACTCTCATTCTCGACCTTTTCAATGTGATAGCAACTCCGGACACTAGGTAATTCTTCTGGTCGTCCCTCAGGCATTTTCACGACGCCGTTAGAGGACGCGTCAATTTTCGCCAGTTGCTCCCCGTGTGTCCCCGTGTCCCCCGTGGTTCATTTGATCTCGTCTTCGTCTTTTCTCCCCGTGCCGACGATGTTATGCTGCCGGCGGAGGCACGGATGGCCATCGCGGTGATGCAGGGAAGCCTGAGCACAAGTCCGACCTGGCGGCAGTTCCAGGCGGCCTGCGGCTGCGCCGCCCTGACGATCGCCGCGGGTTGCGTCCTCTATGGCGTCGAAACCGGGCTCCTCCACTGCGAACATCGCTTCGTCGAGAATCCCGCCGACACCATGACGCGGGCCATCGGACTGGCCCATTTTTCCATCGGCTGGCTCTTCCTCTTCACCTCGCCACGCTTGCGCAATCGCGTTGCTCTCGCCAGACTCACGCTGTGGACCCTGTTCGGCATCGGCTTCTGCTGGGCGTTCGCGAACTTCGGC